>DASVEC010000062.1:0-13441 GCA_036380755.1 Iamia sp.
GGCCCAGAACGAGAGCCGGTCGACCGTCGGCCGCTCGATCACCGTGAGGGTGGCGCCCACCTCCACGAGGTCGGGCGCGGGCCCGTCCCACAGCCACTCCAGGTGGAACGAGGACGCGCCGTTGGACGAGGTCGGCAGGCCGGTGGTCCGCTCCCGATCCCCCCAGAGCCTCACCGGGACGAGAAGTGCAGGGGATCGCCGTACGAGCCGCCTTGCTCCTGACGGCCCTGCCGGGACGTCCAGCGCCACTGGACCGACAGCCGGGGGCCGACCCGATGGCTCACCTTGGGCACGGAGTGCTCCCACCCGGCCTGGCAGCCACCTCCCATGACGAGCAGGTCGCCCTGGCCCGGCGCCAGATCGACCACGGCGCCCTTGTCGGGCAGGTCGTGGGCGTAGCGATGGCTCCGGGGCCGGAGGACGAAGGGCCGGCGGTGGCCCACCACGAGCAGGGCGATGCGCGTGTCGTCGAGCCACCTCATGTCCCGGTCGCGGTGGAAGGCGACGCTGTCGCGCTCGTCCCGGTACCGGGCCACCGCCGGGGCGGCGAAGCGCACGCCGTAGCGGTGCTGGAGGGCCCGGTGGACGTCGTGGAGCACCGGGTGCGGGGGCCGGTCGAGCGGGTAGCCGGCGCCGAGGCGGGGCACGTCGACCCAGTGGTCGTAGCGGAAGATCTTGCTGTCGCCCCAGCTCAGGTTGGTGGTGAGGGCGGCGACGAGGTCGTCGGGCTCGGTGATCACGCCCCGGGCCACATCGACCCACGATCGCTCGTCGAGCCAGGTCCGCTCGAACCGCACGTCCCGCCGCAGCCCGGCGCGCCGGGCGGTCTCGGTCCCGGTCTCGGTCCCCTGGTCCACGCCCCCAGGCTACGACCCCCGCGCGACAGCGGGCCTAGCCTCGGCGCTCGTGTCTGCTCGGGAGCCGCTGACGGCGAAGCTGGAGGGGTTCGGGACGACGATCTTCGCCGAGATGTCGGCCCTCGCCGTCGAGACGGGGGCCATCAACCTGGGCCAGGGCTTCCCCGACACCGACGGGCCCGAGATGGTGCTCGAGGCCGCCGTCGAAGCCATCCGCACCGGCGACCGCACCGGCGCCAACCAGTACCCCCCGGGTCCCGGCATCCCCGCCCTCCGGCAGGCGATCGCCGCCCACCAGGCCCGCTTCTACGGCGTCGAGCTCGACCCCGACACCGAGGTCCTCGTCACCACCGGGGCCACCGAGGCCCTGGCCGGCGCCCTGCTCGGCATGCTCGACGCCGGCGACGAGGTCGTCACCTTCGAGCCCATGTTCGACAGCTACGCCGCCGGCATCGCCCTGGCCGGGGCCCGGGTCAGCCCGGTGCTCCTCGCGCCCGGCGAAGACGGGGCCTACCGCTTCGACGCCGACGAGCTGCGGGCCGCGGTCACGCCCCGCACCAAGGTCCTGCTGCTCAACACGCCCCACAACCCGACGGGCAAGGTGTTCGACGCCGAGGAGATGGCGCTCGTCGCCGAGGTTGCGATCGAGCACGACCTGATCGTCGTCACCGACGAGGTCTACGAGCACCTGGTGTTCCCCGGCTCGACCCACGTCCCGATCGCCACCCTGCCGGGGATGGCCGAGCGCACGCTGACCATCAGCTCGGCCGGCAAGACGTTCAGCACGACCGGCTGGAAGGTCGGGTGGGCGACGGGCCCGGCGCCGCTGGTGGCCGCGGTCCGGTCGGCCAAGCAGTTCCTCACCTACGTGAGCGGGGGCCCGTTCCAGCCCGCCATCGCCGCCGGGCTCGGCCTCGACGACGCCTTCTTCGCCGGCCTCGGCCCGGCCATGGCGGCCAAGGCGACCCGGCTGGGCGACGGCCTGCGGGCCGCCGGGTTCACCGTCTTCGCCCCGCAGGCGACCTACTTCACCACCGTCGACATCCGCCCGCTGCGCCCCGACGGCGACGGCATGGCGTTCTGCCGAGAGCTGCCGTCGCGCTGCGGGGTGGTGGCCGTGCCCAACCAGGTCTTCTACCGCCGGCCCGAGCACGGCCGGCACCTGGTCCGCTTCGCCTGCTGCAAGCGGGACGAGATCCTCGACGAGGCGTGCCAGCGCCTGGCAACGTTGGGCCCGTGACGACGCCCGAGGTGCCCACCGGCCACGTGCGGATCGCTGCGGTCCAGCACGACATCGTGTGGAACGACCGCGAGGCCAACTTCGCCCACCTCGGGCCGCTGGTGGCCGCGGCCGCCGGGGCGGGGGCCGGGATCGTCCTGCTGAGCGAGACCTTCTCCACCGGCTTCGCCGTCGAGGAGCTGGACCTGGGCGAGCCCGAGGGCGGGCCGTCGTCGCAGTTCCTGCTCGACCAGGCCCGCACCCACGGCGTGTGGGTCGGCGGCTCGTGCCCGGAGATCCCCACCGACGCGCCGGCCGACGACCAGCGGCCGTGCAACTCGTTCGTCCTCGCCGGACCCGACGGCACCACGCACCGCTACCGGAAGGTCCACCCCTTCACCTACGCCGGCGAGGAGAAGCACTTCCGGGCCGGCACCGACCTGGTCACCGTCGAGGTCGCCGGGCTTCGGCTCAGCCTGTTCGTCTGCTACGACCTGCGCTTCGCCGACGAGATGTGGCAGGTCGCCCGGGACACCGACGTCTACCTGTTCCCGGCCAACTGGCCCGAGACCCGTCGGCACCACTGGTCGACGCTCCTGCGGGCCCGGGCCATCGAGGACCAGGCCTACGTCGTCGGCATCAACCGGGTGGGCACCGGCGGCGGCCTCGACTACGCCGGCGACAGCTGCATCGTCGACCCCATGGGCGAGGTCCTCGCCTCGGCGGCCGGGGGCGAGTCGATCCTGCTGGCCGATGTCTCGGCCGCCCGGGTGGCGGCGGTCCGGGATCGCTTCCGCTTCCTCCCCGACCGCCGCTGAAGCCAGGTCACGGATTCCGCCGCCTGACGAACGCCGGCCGGCCGGGCCCTCCCCGCCGAAGCGGCTGCGCCGCCGGCTCTGGCTGGCGCGGACCTCGAGCAGCCACCGGGGCTGCCGCCAGGCCCACCGGACCGGAAGGAGATCGCTCAGGGCTACTCCAGCGAGATGTAGTGGAACCGGCGCTCGGCGGTGGGGCCAGGGGCGTACCAGAGGATGTCCTCGACGTCGGACCCGTTGAGCGCGAACCGCCCGACGACCGGCTCGAGGGCCGCGGCGAGGGGATCGGTCCCGCTGGCGATCAGCGTGCCGTAGTCGGGGTGGCCGGGCACACGGAGGAGCTCGTCGGGCTCACCGCCGTCGGACCGCAGGTGCACCCACACCCCGGCGGCCACGGCGGTGCCGTCGACGTCGTTGGCGTAGACGTCGGTCTTCCAGGTGCCGACCTCGTCGCCCTCCCAGTAGGTCGAGGGCCCGCCGTCGCGGAACCAGAGGATGCCGTCGTTGAAGGCGCTGTCGATGGGGTGGGCGACCACCGGCTCGTAGGTGCCGAACACGGGCTCGGCCACGGCGGCGCCGACGATGCCGTTGCAGTTGACGTACCAGGCCTCGTCGGCGCCCGCGCCGGGGACGTACCAGAAGAGGTCCGCGCAGGACCCGTCGTTGAACCGGCCCACGAGCGGCCGTGATCCGGCCGGCGAGGTGATCGACCGGGAGACGTGCCCGGTCCCGTGGAACACCCAGATGGATCCGCTGCCGCCCGAGGGGGCGGCCCAGACGATGTCGTCGTAGCCGGCGGCGTCGTCGAGCACGGCCGGCACATAGGTGCCGCTGATGCTCACGGCGCGGGACGTGAACGTCGTCCCGTCGCTGATCCAGAGGCTGTCGCCGGCGGCGCCCGGGGCGTACCAGAGGATGTCGTCGCGGAGGTCGCCGGCGAAGTCCCCGACGATCGGGGTGTAGGTGCCGTTGACGCCCTGGGGCAGGACCTGGCTGGTGAAGGTGGCGTCGTCGACCTCGCCGGTGCGCCAGATGTGGTCGACCGCCGCGCCGGGCGCGTACCAGATGATGTCGTCGAGCGACCCCGCCGGACCACCGAGGAAGTCGCCGACGATCGGCGTGTAGGTGCCGTTGACGGCGACCCCGTCGGAGCTGTCGGTCCAGGTGGGTTCGGCGATGCCACCACCGCCGGCGCCGGTCGGCGGGGCGGGAGCACCGGCCAGGACCAGGGCTCCGGCGACGAAGGGGAGGAGGAAGCGGATGGGACGCACGGCGATCTCCGATCAGGGGGTTCACCCGTCCTGACCGCCGACCGGCACGTGCCTTACGTCACCCCTAGATCAGGCTGAGCCCACCGTCGACGGTGAGGGTCGTGCCGGTGACGTAGGACGCCTCGTCGGAGAGCAGGAACACGGTGGCCGCGGCCACCTCCCACGCCGTGCCCTGACGACCGAGCGGCACCCGGGTGCGCTCCCGCGCCGGGCGGCCCCGGGTGGCGACCCGCCCCAGCGGCGTGTCGATCAGCCCGGGGGCGACGACGTTGGCCCGCACCCCCACCCGGGCGCCCTCCAGGGCGACGTGACGGCAGAGCCCGATCAGGCCGGCCTTGGAGGCGTCGTAGGCGGGGAGGCTGCTGCCGGGCTGGGTGCCGGCGAGCGAGCCGATGAAGACGAAGGCGGAGCCCTCCGGCATCAGGGGCAGGGCCAGACGGGAGGCCAGGAACGGGGCCCGCAGGTTCACCGCCAGGGTCGTGTCCCAGTCATGGACGCTGGTGCCGATCAGGCCGCCGGCGCCCAGCCCGATGCCGACGTTGACGACGACGCCGTGGAGCTCGGGGACCGACTCGACCATGGCGGCCGCCCCCTCCTCGGTGGCGGCGTCGGCCTCCACCACGACGGCCCGCCCGCCGACCTCCTCGACGAGGGCGGCCGTGACCGCGGCGCGCGACCCGTGGAGGTCGGCGCACACCACCGTCGCCCCCTCCCGGGCGCAGGCGACGGCGATGGCCCGGCCGTTGCCGAGGGGCGCGTCGGGCTCGGGCGACGGCTGGGTGCCGGCCCCGACGACGAGGACGGTGCGGCCCTCGAGCCGCCGGCTCACGTCGGCTCCGGCCAGCGGGGGGCGCCGTCCTCGAGGGGCACGCCCAGGCTGTTCAGGGTCATCGACACCAGGTGGTAGTGGCCGACGACCATGGGGATCTCGACCATCTGCTTGTCGTCGTAGCGCTCGGCCAGGGCGGCCCACGTGGCATCGGAGAGGCAGTGGTCGTCGTGGAGCTCGTCGGCCGCCCGCAGCAGCAGGGCGTCGTGGTCGTCCCAGCCGGCGGCGCCCGGGCCCTCGGTCACCCGGGCGATCTCGTCGTCGGCCAGCCCCGACAGCCGGCCCACGAGGACGTGCTGGGCCCACTCGTACTCCGACCCGCAGCGCCAGCCGGTGCGGAGGACGAGCAGCTCGCGGTCGCGGGCCGGCAGCTTGCCGGCGAGCAGCTTCCCGCCGAAGGGCAGCCACTTGTTGAACAGCCCCGGATGGCGGACGAGCGTGGCGAAGATGTTGACCGTCGGCGTGTCGAGGCCGACCGCGCCCATCAGCTCCCGCTGGAACTCGTCCATCTCCTCCGCCGGGAGCGGCGGGATCCGGGGTGTCGACGGCCGGGGGCCGTGACCAGGGGGCGGTGTCGGGGCGGGCACGGCCGGAGTCTGCCGCATCGACCCACCGGTGGAGCAGGATCACCGGGTGACGCTCGTCGACCGGCTGTTCCGGGACCGGACGACCGGCCGCATCGTCGTCGCCCAGTGGCCCAACGTCAGCCTCGGGATCTTCCTCGTCGCCTCGGTCGCCCGGCGCGTCCTCGACCCGGCCGGGACGGCCCGCACCGTCCTGACGGTCGTCGCCGTCGGTGCCCTCCTGTGGTGGGCCGGCGACGAGGTGATCCGGGGGGTGAACCCGTGGCGCCGTCTCCTCGGTGCGGTCGTCGGCGGCGTCACGCTCGTCGGCGTCGTAGCGTCCGCCGGGTGAGGGACCTGGCCCAGGGCCGCATCACCGATCCCGGTCGCCACGCCGCCGCGGTGGCCGCGCTGCCCGCCGACCTCGACGCGCTGATCTCCGTCGTCCAGGGCCTGGTGGTGCACGTGCACCTGGCCGGGATCTACGGCGTCACCGTCGATGACGACGACGCGGTGCACGAGCGGCGGGTCGAGGCGATCCTCGATCGGGTGCTGGCCCTCGACCCGGCCCCGCTCGACGTGGCCCGGCCTCCGGAGCGGCGCGTGCTGGGCAACTGCCGCCAGATCTCGGTGCTCATGACGGCGCTGCTCCGGGCCCACGGACGACCGGCGCGGGCCCGCTGCGGGTTCGGCTCCTACTTCGTCGAGGGCGCCCACGAGGACCACTGGGTGTGCGAGACCGAGGTCGGCGGCCGGTGGGTCCTCGTCGACGCCCAGATGGACGCCGTCCAGCGCGAGATGTTCGCCATCGACTTCCCCGTCACCGACGTGCCCCGCGACCGCTTCGTCGTCGCCGGCGACGCCTGGACGGCGTACCGGGCCGGGCGGGTCGATCCCGATCGGTACGGCCTGAGCATCCTCGACGACGGCGGGCCGTCCTGGATCGCCGGCAACCTCGTCCGCGACGCGGCCTCGCTCGCCGGCACCGAGATGCTCCCGTGGGACATCTGGGGCGCCATGAGCGAGACCGACGACCACACCGACTTCCTCGACCGGCTGGCCGTGCTCACCGCCGATCCCGACGCCCACCGGGACGAGCTGGCCCGTCTCGCCGCCGACGACGGGCGGGTCCGCGTGCCCGAACGGGTGGTCAACGCCCTGCGCGCCCGCGACGAGCCCGTCTGGTAGCCCGGGGGGATGGACCTCCTCGAGGGCATGGCGACGACCCGGGCGATCCGGCGGTACCGGCCCGAGCCGATCCCCGACGAGGATCTGGGCCGGATCCTGTGGCACGCCACCCGGGCGCCGTCGGGCTCGAACCGCCAGCCCTTCCGGTTCGTCGTGCTGCGGGACGGTCCGGCCGCCCGGCGGTCCAAGGCGGTGCTGGGCGAGGGCTTCCGGGCCGCATGGGACACCAAGGAGGCGGCCGACGGCTACACGGTCGGGTCGGGGGCCGACGCCGACAGCCCCAAGGCCCGCATGGCGGCGACGATGCGGCACTTCGTCGACCACCTGGAGGAGGTCCCCGTGGTGGTGCTGGCCTGCTACGGGCGGCACCGGGCCCAGAACCCGGCCGAGGGCGCCTCGGTCTACCCCGCCTGCCAGAACCTGCTCCTCGCCGCCCGGGCGCTGGGCTACGGCGGGGTCATGACCATGTGGCACACCCTCGTCGAGGACGACCTGCGGGCCGCCGTCGGCCTGCCCGACGACATCGTCATCGCCGCCACGATCTGCCTGGGCCGGCCGGTCGGGGGCCACGGCCCGGTCCGCCGCCGGCCGGTGCAGGAGCTCGTCTACGACGACCGGTGGGGCGAGCCCGCGCCCTGGGTCGTCGACCCGCCCGGCACCCGCTTCACCTCCGCCGGCCCACCCCGCTCACCCCGCTCACCCCGCTGAGGGCGGCGACGGCGAGGCGGGCGGCGGTGACGGCGCTGGTGCAGGAGACCTCGGCCAGGTGGCCGGGTGAGGCGACCCAGTCGCCGGCCAGCCAGAGGCCGTCGCCCCGGGTGATGGCGGGCCGGTCCCTCCAGGTGGCGCCGGGGAGGTCGACCGCACCGGTGGACTCCGTGACCGCGGCCCGGCGCCGCCACTCGACCCGGGTCCGCCAGCCCGGGGAGACGGCATCGAGCACGGCCTCGAGCCGGGCCTCGGCCGCGTCGAGGGTCTCGCCGGGGGTCATGCCCCCGCTGAGCTGGACGATGTCGGCCCCCTCCGGCGCCAGGCCGTCGAGCACGGCGCTGGGCCGGGTCCAGAAGATGGCCTCGTCGAGGTCCACGACGACGTACGGGTCGCGCGCCCGGGCCAGGCCCACGTCGAGCAGGGCGACGCGCCGGCGCGGGGCCGGCGCCACCTCGTCGCCCAGCAGCCGGCGGGCGGCACCGGGCTCGACGGCGAGGACGACCGGTCCGGCGGCGCGCCGGTCGGCCAGCCCGGACGGGTCGATGCCGGCGTCGAGCTCGATGCGCACCCCGAGCGACCGGGCGTGGGCCGCCACCCGGCCGGCGAGAGCCGACCAGCCCCCCTCGACGTAGCGGGCCGACACGGTGGGCCGGAGGAAGATGCGCTGGATCCGCTCGACGACGAAGGCGGCCGACAGCCGCCCGGGGTCGTGGTCGAAGGTGAGGGCGCCGGCCACCCCGGCCAGGGCGGCCGCCGACGCCGGCCCCCATCGCTCCGTCGCCCACGTGCGCAGGTCGGCGTCGACCGGGGCCGAGACGCCCCGCAGCCGCAGCGCCGGGAGCAGGGCCCGGGGCGGGAGCCGCCGGATCGATCCCTCCCAGCGGAACCGGACGTGCGGGCTGCGGGGCATCACCGCCCGGCCGGCCAGATCGCGCCGCACCAGCCAGCCCCACAGCTCGGTGCCGACGTAGAGGGCGTGGGGCCCGAGGTTGGCCACGAACGGGCCCGGCGTCGACGTGGCCCGCCCGCCGAGGCGCCGGCGGGCCTCGAGCAGGCGGACGGGGGCACCGGCCTCGGCCGCCTCGACGGCGGCGATCAGGCCGGCCACCCCCCCGCCCACCACGGTGACCTCGGGTCGAGCAGCGACGGTCATGGGAACCTCCTGGATGTGTCGTCCCCCAGAAGAGGCGCGGAACCTCCGGGCGGTTCCGCGCCTCTTGGAGTGGTGGACGAGGCCACCGTCCGGCGAGCCCAACGGGGTGACGCCGCCTCCCTGGAGGCGGTGCTGCGCGACCTGGCGCCCTACCTCGGGCGGATCTGCGGGGCCATCGCCCTCGACGCCGGCGACGACGCGCTGCAGGAGGCCATGGTGGCGATCGCGAGGAACCTCGGCTCGCTGCGGGAGCCGGCCGCCCTGCGGGGCTGGGCCCGTCGCATCGCCGTGCGGGAGGCGGTGCGGGCCGGGCCGGGCGGGCGCGCCGTCCCCGTCGACCCCGCCGTGCTCGACCCCCGCACGAGCGTGCCCGACGGGACCACGGCGGTCGAGGTGCGGGCGGTGCTGGCCGCCCTGCACCCCGAGCAGCGGGCCGTCCTGGTGCTCCGCCACCTCGACGGCCTCGACGAGACCGAGATGGCCGAGGTGCTCGGCGTGGCGCGGGGCACGGTGAAGTCCCGCCTCCACCGGGCCCGCGCCGCCTTCCGGGAGAGGTGGACGGCATGACCACGGAGACCTGGCCCACCGCGGTGCTCCACCCCCTCGGGCGGGCGCGCGCCCTCGCCGCCGGGCTCCCGGGGACGGCGCTGCAGGAGGGATGGATCGACGCGCCGTTCGAGCGGGTCTGGGACTTCATCGCCGACCTGGAGCGGTCGGTGCCGACGTTCGACGAGGACGTGGCCGCCATCCGCGTCGTCCACCGCGACGGGGCCCGGTTGCGCATCCACGCCCGCAGCTCGTGGCGGCTGGCGTGGATGCCGCTCGGGTTCGACGTCGACCTTGAGGACGGCTGGTGCTGGATGGTCTCCCGGCCCCGGCTGTACGTGGTGGCCATGGCGGCCGAGCCCGATCCCGACGACCCGGGCCGGACGCGCTACGCCCACCTCGAGGGCGTCACCGTCCGCCCGCGGTCGCTGGCCCGGGCCACCCGGTGGCGGAGCCGGCGCCACGTCGCCTCCGACGTCGCCGGCATCGAGCGCGCCCTCGGCCTCCGCCCCTGACAGTCCGTAGCGTGGGCCGGGTGAGGGTCCTGGTCGTCGCCGACACGCACCTCACCCCGGCCACGCTCGATCGGATGCCGCCGGAGGTCTGGGCCCTCGCGGACGAGGCCGACGTCGTCCTCCACGCCGGCGACGTCGTCGACGAGGCCGTGCTGGCGGCGCTCCGCGACCGCGCTCCGGTCCACGCCGTGCTGGGCAACAACGACGAGGGCCGGCTCGACCTGCCCGCCGTCGTCGAGGTCGAGCTGGCCGGGGCGGCGGTCGCCATGGTCCACGACTCGGGCCCCACCAAGGGTCGGCACCGCCGCCTGGCCCGCCGCTTCCCGACCGCCGACGTCGTCGTGTTCGGCCACAGCCACGCCCCGCTGGTCGAGCGCGAGGGCGACGGCCCCCTGCTCGTGAACCCCGGCTCGCCCACCCACCGTCGCCGCCAGCCCGTCCACACCGTGGCCTGGCTCCACCTGGGCGCGGGGCGGCCGCCCACCGCCGACCTGGTCGAGGTCGGCCCGCTCGCTCAGCGGTAGTTGCGCAGCTCGACGAGGTTGTGGGCGGGGTCGCGGACGTAGATGCTCCGGCCCTGGCCCTGGGCGCCGGACAGGTCGGCCGGGCCGACCTCGACGTCGAAGCGGCCGCTGGCCGCCAGCTCGTCGACGTCCTCGACGATGACCACGGCGAAGTGGTTGACGTTCTCGCCCGTCCGCTCGCCCGGGAGGATGTCGATGATCGTGGTGGCATCGATCCGGACGGTCACGAAGATGGCCTGGCCGGCCTCGAACTCCTCGAGCCGCTCGACCGCCAGGCCCAGCTCGTCGCGGTACCACGCCACCACGGAGGCGACCTCGGGGACCTGGAGGACGATGTGGTCGATGCCGGTGACGGTGAGTGGGGTCGTCATGGGCCCCAGCCTCCCACCCCGAGCTCGACGAAGCGCTCCGGGGCACCATGGGGTCCATGACGCAGGAGATCGACGTCCGGGCCGTCGTGCCCGCCCCGCCCGCCGCCGTCTGGGCCGACCTGGTCGACGGCCGCACCTGGCCCACCTGGAGCCCGCTCGGGTCCTACGAGCTGGTCACCCCCGGATCGAACGGGCCCGATGCCCCCCTCGGCGAGGTCCGCATCTTCCGCACCAAGCAGGTGGTGGGCGAGACGGTGCCCCGCGAGGAGGTCGTCGAGGTCGTGCCCGAACAGCGCCTGTCGTACGTGCTGCTCGACGGGATGCCGCTCGACGGCTACCGGGCCGACATCGACCTCACTCCCGTCGCCGGGGGCACCGAGGTCCGCTGGCGGTCCCGCTTCTCCGCCCGGCGACGCTGGATGGGCCCGGTCTACCGGCGCGTGCTCGGCCTCTTCATCCAGCGCTGCGTCGACGGCCTGGCGGCCAAGCACGCCGCTACGCGAGCCACTCCCTGATCAGGCTGCGCAGGCGGTCGATGTTGACGTTCTTGGCCGCGCTGACCCACACCACCTCGTTGGGCTCGAGGTCGAGGCCGGCGGCCAGGTCGCGCTTGCGCTTGTCGCGCACCGAGGCCTTGACCTTGTCGTGCTTGGTGGCGATCACCACATGGGGCCGCTCGTGGTGGCGCAGCCACTCGACCATCTGGACGTCGAGCGGGGTCGGCCCGATCTCGCCGTCGATCAGCACGAGGATGGCCACCAGCTCGTCCCGCCCGAGCAGGTAGCCCTCGATCATCCGCTGCCAGCCGCCCCGCATCTGCTTGGGCGCCTTGGCGAAGCCGTAGCCGGGGCAGTCGACCACGGTGACGTCACGACCGAGGTCGGCCTCGTCGACGAGGAAGGCGTTGAGCAGGCGGGTCCGGCCCGGGGTCTTGGACGTGTGGGCCAGCCGGGTCTGGTTGGCCAGGGCGTTGAGCAACGACGACTTGCCCACGTTGGACCGGCCCACCACGGCCAGCTCGGCGCGGGTCGGCGGCAGGCCCTCGAGCCGGTCGGCCGACGTCACGAACCGGAGCTGGAGCGGGCCCTTCACCGGGCCATCATGAACCATGCCCCGGATCGCCACCGTGTCCCTGCTCGTCCGCGACTACGACGAGGCCATCGCCTTCTACCGCGACGCCGTCGGCTTCGACCTGGTGGAGGACACCGACCTGGGCGGCGGGAAGCGCTGGGTCCGGGTCCGCCCGCCCGGTGGCGACGGTGGGGCCGACCTGCTTCTGGCCCAGCCGTCCGACGAGGCCCAGGCCGCCCGGATCGGCGACCAGGCCGGGGGTCGGATCTGGCTCTTCGTCGAGACCGACGACTTCGCCCGCGACCACGCCCGCATGGTGGCGGCCGGGATCCGCTTCGTGCGGGAGCCAAAGATCGAGCCCTACGGCACCGTCGCCGTCTGGGAGGACCTCTACGGCACCCCTTGGGACCTCATCGAGCCGGTGTGAGGGCGACCCGGGCGAAGCGGCCGTCGGTGCGCGGCGGGCCGACGGAGACGGGGACGGGGTGGGCGAAGGCGGGGCCGTCGGTCACGAAGGTGTGGAGCTCGCCGTGCTCGCCGCAGGGGTCGACGCCGGCGGGCAGGTCGGCCAGGAGCGAGCGGTCGTAGGTCCGGCCCACGAAGGCGGCGTCGAGCTGCTCGGTGTCGACACAGGTGACCACCGGGGCGAGGTCGAGGTCGACGATCCGCGCCGCCACCTGATCGACCGGCTGGTCCCACAGCGGGAAGACCGGGTCGAGCCCGCTGCCGGCCATCGCCTCCTCCCGGTAGGCCCGGACGTCGGCGAGGTGCAGGTCGCCGAAGACGACGACGGTGACGCCGTCGGCCCGGGCGCGGTCGAGGGCGTCACCCATGCGCTGCTGGTACACGTCGTCGGGGCAGGGATCGGGCACCGACACGACGTGGAGGGGCAGGCCGAGCGCCCGCGCCTGGGCCTCGACCAGCATCCGGGGGACCTCGTGCATCGTCACCGCCGCCGTGGCCTCGCTGGTGGTGGTGAGCAGGCCCACCACGGCGAGGCCGGGATCGGCCAGGGCGTCGTGCAGGGCCAGGGCGCTGTCCTTGCCGCTGCTCCAGGCGACCCAGGCCCGACGAGGCTCGGTCACGCCGACGGACGGGTGGTGGAGCTCGACGGCACCGTGGTCGACGACGAGGGTGGCGCGCTGGTGGTCGTCGTCGACGGGTCGGACCGGTCCTGCTCGCCGGTCGCCGGGGGGGAGGTGGTGGTCGTGGTGGTGTTCCCCTCCTCGTCGCTGGCGCCGCCGGCCCCCTCCGTCGCCGGGCCGGTGCCCGACGGCTCGTCCTCGTCGGGGGGCTCCTGGCGCGCCGCCAGGATGCCGAGCAGGCGCTCGGCCTCGTCGATGTGCTCCTGGTACGCGGCCAGCCCGTCCCCGTCGGCCAGGGCCTGGTCGGCCAGGTCGAACTCCTCCTGGATGGCCTCGATCAGCTCGACGTTGCTGCCGTCGAAGTCGTCGCCGGGCTCGGCCGGCTCGTCCGGGGGATCCTCGGCGGTCGGATCCTCCTCGAGATCGGGATCGGGCTCGTCCTCGAGGGTCGCGGGGGCGGTGCCGAACAGCTTCACCAGCGCGTCGTACAACGTGTCGCCCACCTCGACCTGGGTCAGCTCGGCGCGCACCTGGTAGGCGACGATGACCTTCGGGATGGTGGGGACGTCGTCGGTGGACGTCACGTACATCGACTGCACGTAGAGCACGGACTGCTCGATGGGGACGAGCAGGACGTTGCCGAACGTGAAGTTGCCGTCGCGGTAGTTCAACCGCAGGTTGGCGACCTCCGGGTCGTTCTGCATGGCGCTGGCCGCGGTGGCG
>DASVEC010000063.1:0-3040 GCA_036380755.1 Iamia sp.
CCCACGTCTCGCTCCAGCGACCGATGTCGCCGGGCTACCTCCACAAGCCGCCGGGCGTGGGGCGCCGGGTCACCTCGGTCGGTGCGCCCGACCGGGAGATGAACGCGCACCGGGGCTACCTGGCGACGAACCACCTCTCGCCCTACGCCGGCTCGGCCGGCTGGCCCGACTGGGAGCTGCCGCTGATCCAGTGGGCCGAGCGCGAGGGCCATGCCATCGACGTGGTCACCAACGCCGACCTGGAGGACCACCCCGGCCTGCTGGCGCCGGGCGCCTACCCGCTGTACCTGTCGGTGGGCCACGACGAGTACTGGTCGAGCGCCATGCGCGACACCGTCGAGGGCCACATCGCCGCGGGCGGGAACGCCGCCTTCCTCTCGGGCAACACGGCCTTCTGGCAGGTCCGGCTGGAGGAGCCCACGCCCGAGGGACCGGCGGCGACGATGGTCGGCTACAAGGGCAGCTTCAAGACCGACCCGGTGTACGGCACCGATCGCATCGGCGAGCTGACCGCCATGTGGTCCGATCGTGAGATCGGGCGGCCCGAGAACCTCATGACCGGCGTCAGCTTCTCCCGGGGCGGCTACCACCGGATCGGCAAGCGGGCCACCCGCGGCGCCGGCGCCTACACCCTCCACCGGGCCGACCACTGGCTGTTCGAGGGGACCGACCTCGACTACGGCGACCTGTTCGGCGTCGACGGGACGATCGTCGGCTACGAGTGCGACGGCTGCACCTTCACCTACCGCGACGGCCTGCCCCACCCCACCGGCGAGGACGGCACGCCCGAGAGCTTCACCATCCTGGGCACGGCCCCGGCGCCCCACTTCACGAGGACGACGGCGACCCGCCCGCCGCCACCCGACCAGCCGTCCGAGGTCGAGTTCATCGCCGCCCGCATCGCCGGGGGCGGCCGGACGCCGGAGGACGTGCTGCGGGTGTCCCACGGCCACGCCGTGCTCGGCACCTACACCTCGCCCGCCGGCGGCGTCGTGGTCACCTCGGGCAGCACCGACTGGGCCCACGGCCTCACCGGCACCGACCCCACCGTCGAGCAGGTCACCCGGAACCTCTTCACCCGTCTCGCCGGCCCGCCGTCGCGCTGAGGGCGGCGCGGACGGCGGCGACGGCGGCCGGGCCGGCGGCGTCGAGTGCCTCGGTGGTGCGCGCCGTGCGGCCGAAGAGGAAGCCGCCCTCGAGCAGCATCAGCACGACCTGGGCCAGCGGCCGCGCCCGGTCCGCGGCGATGCCGGCGTCCTCGAACCGGGCGGTGAGGCCGACGAACCAGCTCTCGAACACCTCGGCGCAGGCCTGCCGGAGCGGCTCGCTGGCGCCGGCCACCTCGAGGGCCACGGTGGCGATCGGGCAGGCGTCGGCCCAGCCGCTGGCCTCCAGATGGTCGGCCGCCTCGGCGAAGGCGGCCGCGGTGGCCTCGACGATGTCGTCGTGGGCGTCGAGGGTGACGCTCACCAGGGCGGCGTAGCCGGCTCCGGCCCGGTGGACGGCGGCCACGCCCAGCTCCTCCTTGCCCCCGGGGAAGTGGTGGTACACCGAGCCGAACGGGGCCCCGGACGTGGCGACGATCTGCTTCATCCCCGTCCCCACGTAGCCCTGGTGGAGGAAGAGCTCGGCGCCGGCGTCGACGATCCGGTCGCGGGTGCTCGGAGTGGCCATGGCCGAGGATCCTACCTACGATCGTCGCTAGAGCGATCTATCCAGGAGGTTGACCATGGACGCGTCCGACCATCGCGGGCTGCGGATGGCCGGTGGGGTCTTCGCCGCCGGCTTCGTCGTGCACAACGCCGACCACGCCCGCCGGGGCCTCGACGTCATCACCGACCACGTCGTCTGGGGCGGGACGATCGTGGCCATGGTCGCCGCCGTCGTCCTCACCCTGGTGGCCACCCGGCACCCCCTGGCCCCGTTCGCCGCGGCCGCCGGCGGCCTGGCCATCGCCCTCGGCGTGTCGGCCACCCACCTGCTGCCCGACTGGGGTCCCCTGAGCGACTCGCTCCCCAGCGGCACGGTCGACGGGCTCACGTGGGTCGCCGTGATCGCCGAGGTGGCCGGTGCCGTCGTGCTGGGCGTGACCGGCCTGCGGATCGTCCGCCGGCAGGGCTACCTGGTGGAGCCGGCGCTGGCGGGGTGAACGCCCGGCGCCGGGGAGGCGGCCACCGGGTGGGCGCGACATGCGATGCTGCGAGACGTGAAGGGGAGCCGACGGGTCGGAGTTCGGGCCGAGTCCGACGTCGCCCGCGTGCGCGCCGCGGTGCGGGAGGTGGTCGCGGACTGTCCCTCCGACCTGATCCACTCGGCGGAGCTGGTCGCCACCGAGCTGGCCACCAACGCCGTCCTGCACGGCGGGGGAGAGGCGACGGTGGCCATCGCCGTGGTCGACGGCACGATCCGGTTGGACGTGACCGACGAGAGCCCGCTCGCGCCCCTCGTGGGCGCGGACTCGACCGACGGGATGACGGGCCGGGGCCTGGGGGTGGTGGCCCGGCTGGCGACCCGCTGGGGCGCGGAGACGACCGACGGCGGGAAGGTCGTGTGGGCCGAGCTCGAGCCGTCGTCCGAGGAGCCGGCGACCGAGCGCACCGAGGAGGAGCTCCTCGCCGCCTGGCCCGACCTGTTGGACGACGGGCCGAGCCTCCTCCACGTGACCCTCGGTGAGGTGCCGACCGACCTGTTGGTCGCGGCCAAGCGCCACGTCGACAACCTGCTGCGCGAGTTCGCCCTGGCGTCGATGGGCGAGCGGACGGGCACGACGGCGCCGGTGCCGGCGTCGCTGGCGGAGCTGATCGAGAGCGTCGTCCACCGTTTCGCCGAGGCCCGCGGGGAGATCAAGCGCCAGGCCACCGCCGCCGCCCGGGCCGGGGCCCACCACACCGTGCTGGAGCTCGACCTCCCCCTCGACGTCGCCGACGCGGCCCAGGAGTACGCCGCCGCCCTCGACGCCCTGGACGACCACTCGCGGGCGAACCGGCTGCTCACCTTGGAGACACCACCCCAGCAGCGGGTCTTCCGGCGCTGGTACATC
>DASVEC010000064.1:0-2093 GCA_036380755.1 Iamia sp.
GGCCGACGTGGCCAGGACGAGGGCGTCGGCCAGGCTGATCTGTGGAGTCCACCTGTCGCCCATGGCGTCCAGGACCTTGTCCGCGGCCCCGCCCATCACCACGACGCCGCGCTCGTCGAACACCGACCCGTCATAGGTCAGGCGGTAGATCTGGTCCTCGTCGGCCGAGGTGCCCACCTCGGCCACGACGATCTCGACCTCGTAGGGCTTCGACTCCTGGGTGAACACCGTCCCGAGGGTCTGTGCGTAGGCGTTGGCCAGACCGCGAGCGGTCACGTCGGTGCGGTCGTAGGAGTAGCCGCGCAGGTCGGCATACCGGACACCCGCGACGCGAAGGTTCTCGAACTCGTTGTACTTGCCGACGGCGGCGAAGGCGATCCGGTCGTAGATCTCGGAAACCTTGTGGAGCGCACGCGACGGGTTCTCCGCCACGAAGGCGATGCCCTTGTCGTAGCCGAGGACCACCACCGAGCGACCGCGGGCGATCCCCTTGCGGGCGTAGTCCGCCCGGTCCTTCATGAGCTGCTCGGGCGAGACGTAGAACGGCATGCTGGTCATCGCGCACCCCCCGGGTTGCCCTGTCGCGCGGCGATGACGGCCTCGACCACCTCGCGCAGCTCGTCGTCGGACACGAAGCGCACACCCTCGACGCCGACGACCGCGACGGTCGGCCAGATCCGTCGCCCGACGTCGGGACCGCCCGTGGCCGAGTCGTCGTCGGCCGCGTCGTAGAGGGACTCGACGACCACGCTGCGGCCGCGCGCGATGCCCTTGCGGGCGTAATCGGCGCGATCCTTCATCACCTGCTCGGGCGAGACGTATCCGAACGGCATCGTCACGAGGTGCGCTCCTCGGTCGTCGGGGTGGACGGGCTCGTGGTCATACCAGTGGTGCCGGCGGGCCGCCGGGATGATCCATCCGGGCGGCGATGACGGTCTCCACCATGGCGCCGACCTCCTCGTCGGGCAGGCGGCGGTAGCCGTCGGCGGTGACCACCGAGACCACCGGGAAGATGCGGCGGGTCAGGTCGGGACCGCCTGTCGCCGAGTCGTCGTCGGCTGCGTCGTAGAGCGACTGGACGGCGCAGAGGGCCGCGTCCTCGGCGGAGAAGTCCTCGCGCCACAGCTTCTTGAGCGCACCGCGGGCGAACAGCGAGCCGGAGCCGACCGAGTGGAACTTGGTCTCCTCGTAGCGACCGCCGGTCACGTCGTAGGAGAACAACCGCCCCGCATCCGAGGAGTCGTCGGCGTCCAGGTCGTAGCCGGCGAAGAGGGGCACGACGGCCATCCCCTGCATGGCCATCGCGAGGTTGCCGCGGATCATCATGGCCAGCCGGTTGGCCTTGCCCTCGAGGGACAGCGTGGCGCCCTCGATCTTCTCGTAGTGCTCGAGCTCGACCTGGAAGAGGCGGACCATCTCGATGGCGATGCCGGCGGCGCCCGCGATGCCGACGCAGGAGTAGTCGTCGGCGTGGAACACCTTCTCGATGTCGCGCTGGGCGATGTAGTTGCCCATGGTGGCCCGGCGGTCACCGGCCATCACGACCCCGCCGGGGAAGGTGAGGGCGACGATCGTCGTGCCGTGCGGCGACTCGGTCGTCAACGCCGTGACCGGGAGGGTGCGGCGGCCGGGCAGCAGGTCGGGCGCATGGTCACCCAGGAACTCGCTGAACGACGACGAGCCCGGCGTCAGGTAGGCGGCGGGTAGACGCCCCGGGCCAGCGTGCTGGGTCACCTGTGGGTCCCTTTCGTCGGTCGAGCCGGCTGTCCACGCAGTTCGGTCCCGACCCTACTGCTCGGGAATCGGTCACAATGCGAGGAAGTCCTCACCCTCCAGTGCCCGCAGCCATGCGACGTCCATGGCGGACGTGCTCCCACGCAGCGAGAGTCTCTCCCGGATGGGCACGCCATCCGGCGACCGGCGTCCCGCCATGGCGGCCTCGAGATAGTCAGCAGCTCGGCGCAGCACGAAGGGCTTGTCCCGGAACTGCCCTAGGCCACCGTTGCAGTTGAAACAGGTGATCCCCCTGACTGCACCAGAAACGTGGTCATGGTCGACGTGGCAGGTCTTCTCCGTCAACGTCGTGAAACAGA
>DASVEC010000065.1:0-5349 GCA_036380755.1 Iamia sp.
TCCTCACTGCGGGAGATGCGGGGGAGTTCGGGGCGGCCGGCCACGGGGATGGGGCCGGGCCTCGGGCTCCGGCCAGCCTACCGACAGGTAGGTAGGCGATCCAGACACGGGTCGGGTGCCGTGGGGCACAGGGATCGGTCCCGGTCAGTCGTCGGTCGCCTCGCGGGCGTCGGCCAGATCGTCGACGGTGTCGACGCGGTGGGGGATGCCCTCGGCCAGGTAGGTCGAGCGGGCGATGAGGTTGGCTGCGACCGGCAGGGTGAGGATCTGGAGCCCGGCGGCGAGCAGGGCCGAGGTGATGTCGTTGGCCGTGTGCAGCTCGGCGGCGGCGCCGACGGCGACGAGCACGAAGCCGAGGGTCGAGGCCTTGGTGAGGGCGTGCATGCGCGACAGCACGTCCGGGAACCGGAGCACGCCCACGGCCGCCAGCAGCGTGAGCACCGCGCCCACCAGCGCCAACACCTGCCCGATCATCGGCGCTCCTCTCGATGGTCGCGGGCGATCGGCCGCGTCGCCCCCGCTGGGCGCCGATGACGGCCGACGGCTGCGCCGCCGGGGATACAGCTGTGCTGCCTGGTTCGCTCGCTGCGCTCGCTCACTCGCCCCGCCCCTCGATGAAGCGGGCGATGACCGCGGTGCTGATGAACCCGACGAGGGCGAGCAGCACCGCGACCTGGAGGAAGGCGCCCCGCCCGGTGTCCATGGCGTTGGCCAGCAGGACGCCGATGCCGGCCACGAGCATGCCGTCGAGGGCGATGACCCGATCGGCCAGGGTGGGCCCCTTGGCCATCCGCACACCGAAGAGGGCGAAGGCGAGGAGGAGGACGCCGTAGATCAGGGGGATCACGCTGCCCCCTCGCGCTCGAGCTGGTCCATGGCCGCCACGGCGGCGTCGGACCCGAAGGCCCGGTAGGCCAGCGCGGCGAGGTGCCGGACGTCGCGCCGCACCGCCTCGACGTCACCCAGCAGGAGGACGTGGACGTAGATCACGGTGGGGTGCCGGGTGACCTCGATCGGCATCGTCCCCGGGGTCACCGCCATGACGTTGGTGACGAGGGTCAGCAGGCCGTCGGAGCACTCGGGCAGCGTCACCCCGACCACGCCGGTGGTGATGCGGGACTCGCGGCTGAGGACCTCGCGGGTGAGGATGACGTTGGCCTTCACCACCTCGACCAGCACGAAGCCGAGGAAGCGGGCGATGGCGACCGGCCGCACGCGGACCCGGCGGAACGGCGGCCAGGCGTCGGGCGAGACGGCCAGGAGGACGGCGGCCACGGCCAGCCCGCCCAGCACGTTGGCCGGTGTCGGGGTCCCCCAGGCCAGGACCCAGATCAGGACCAGGCCGACGGCGTAGGCGATGAGCGCCATCAGCGGTCCCCCAGCACGGCGGTGACGTAGGCCTGGGTGTCGACGAGGTCCTCGGCGGCCCGGGTGCTCAGGTCGTAGAGCGGTCCCGAGGCCAGCCCGAGGACGACGGTGCCGAGGGCCAGCACGGCCGTGGGCACCACCATGAGGGCGGGCCCGCCCAGGCGCGACCGGGCCTCGGCGCCCACCGGGACGGCCGCCTGCTCGTCGTCGATCGGGGCCCAGAACACACCGGTCCAGATCTTCATCAGGGCGAAGACGGTCAGGAGCGAGACGCCGACGCTGACGCCGACCATGACCCACTGCCGCTCCTCGGCCGCGGCGTCGACCAGCGACAGCTTGGCGATGAACCCGCTCATCGGGGGGATGCCCGCCAGCGACAGCGCCGGCACGAGGAACAGCACGGCGATGACCGGCGCGCCGCGCACCATGTCGCCCAGCTTCGAGAGCCGGCTCGACCCGCCGCTGTGCTCGATCAGCCCGCCGGTGAGGAAGAGCGTGGTCTTCACCAGGATGTGGTGGACGGTGTAGAAGACGGCGCCGGCCAGCCCGGCAACGGTGGCCAGCCCGAGACCCATCAGCATGTAGCCGATGTGGCTGATGATGTGGAACGAGAGGATCCGCTTCACGTCGTCCTGGGCGATGGCGCCGAGCACGCCCACCACCATGGTGGCCCCGGCGACGGTCATCACCAGCCAGGTGGGCAGCACCCCCGGGAACAGCAGCGTCTGGGTGCGGATGATGGCGTAGACGCCGACCTTGGTGAGCAGCCCGGCGAAGATCGCCGTCACCGGCGACGGGGCCGTGGGGTAGCTGTCGGGGAGCCAGAAGTAGAGCGGGAACAGGCCGGCCTTGATGCCGAACACCACGAGGAAGAGGCCGGCCAGGCCGCCCTGCACCCCATCGGGGAGGTCGGCGATGCGGGTGCTCAGATCGGCCAGGTTGACCGTGCCGGTGGCGCTGTAGGTGAAGGCCAGGGCGGTGAGGAACAGCACCGAGGCGACCAGGCTGATCACCACGTAGGTCATGCCCGAGCGGACCTGGTCGAGCCGCCCGCCCAGGGTGATCAGGACGTAGCTCGCCGTCAACATCATCTCGATGGCGACGAAGAGGTTGAACAGGTCGCCGGTGAGGAAGCTGGCGGCGACACCTGCGGCGAGCACGAGGTACACCGACTGGAAGCCGACGTGGTTGCGCTCGGCGCCGGGCTGGCCCACGGCGTAGACGACCACGGCGAGCAGCACCACCGAGGCCACGACGAGCATCACGGCCGAGAAGCGGTCGGCCACGAGGGTGATGCCGAGCGGCGCGGGCCAGTCGCCGGCCTGGGTGGCCAGCGGGCCCTCGCGATCGACCTCGACGAGGATGGCGACGGCCAGCCCGACCACGGCGGTGAGCGAGGTGATGCTGACGATGCGCTGCCAGCGTCGGGAGCGGCCGACGAGGATCGAGATCGCCGCCGCCACCAGCGGCAGCAGGATCGGCAGGGGCAGCAGGATCCTCATGGGAGATCCTCCGTCGAGGCCTCGAGGTCGGCGGCCAGGGCGGCCTCGTCGGCCAGCTCCCGGTCGGCGAAGCCGTGGCGGGCGACCGAGCGGTCCTCGACGTCGTCGGCGACCTCGTCGTCGTCGGTGAGGACCCAGCTCCGGTAGGCGAGGGCCAGCAGCAGAGCGGTGACGCCGAAGCTGATGACGATCGCCGTCAGGACGAGGGCCTGGGGCATGGGGTCGGCGAAGTCCCGCGGGTCGCCCGCGCCGATCAGCGGGGCCCGTCCCCGGCGGCCGGCGTTGACGAACAGGACGTTGGCGCCGTGGCCCAGCAGGCCGATGCCGATGATGATGCGGGACAGCTTGCGCTGGAGCAGGAGGTAGGTCCCGAGGGCGAAGAGGATCGCCGCGGTGGCGGCCATGAGGATGCTCACGACGAGGCCTCCTCGGGCGTGGGGGCGGTGCGGGGCGGGGGGTCGTCGCCGAAGGACTCGAACACCATGAGGGCCAGGCCCACGACGGCGAGGTACACGCCGATGTCGAAGGCCAGGACCGAGGTGAGCTTCACGTCGCCGAGCAGCGGCGGGTGCAGGGTCACCGACGCCGACTCGAGCACGGCGCCCCCCAGGAGCAGGGGCACCAGGGCCGTCGTCGCCGCGATCAGCACGCCGCTTCCCAGCACGGTCCACGGCTGCGATCGGGACAGGCGGCGGACCTCGTCGATGCCGCCGCTCACGTAGCGGAGGGCGACGGCGGCGCCGGCCACGATGCCGCCGGCGAAGCCGCCGCCGGGCTGGTTGTGCCCAGCGAAGAGCAGGTAGATCGAGCCGACCATCACCGCGGTGAACACGACCCGCACCGACACGTCGAGCGTGACCAGCCGGGCGAGCGGCACGGCCTCGGGCACGCCGTGGTCCGTCGACCCCGGAAGGGGAGCGCCGTCGCCGCGATGCGGTCGCCGCCCGGCGCGGGCCAGGGCCACGGTGCCGATGGCGGCCGCCGTGAGCACGGTGATCTCGCCCAGGGTGTCGAAGCCGCGGAAGTCGACGAGCACGACGTTGACCACGTTGCGGCCCTCGCCGTCGGGGTAGGCCCGCTCGACCATGGCGTCGGACGTGGGCGTCGGCGGATCCTCGGCCCCGGTGGCGAGGGCCAGGAAGAACACGGTGGCGCCCACCGACCCGGCGACGGCCAGGCGCAGGGCGCGGCGCCAGGGCGGGGTGTGGTGGGCGAAGCGGTCGGGGAGCCGTCGCAGCACGAGCACGAACAGCACGGTGGTGAGGGTCTCGATGGCGACCTGGGTCAGGGCCAGGTCGGGCGCCCCCTGCACGACGAACAGTCCCGCCATGGCGTAGCCGACCAGGCCGAGGGACAGGGCGGCGGTGAAGCGACGGCGGACCACCGACGCGGCCAGCGCGGCCCCGAGGATCAGGGCGGCGACGGGGATGTGGAGCGGGGTCTCGACGACGTCGGGCCAGCCCGGCCACGCCCCGCCGTGGAGCAGCATCCCGCCGGGGATCACCGCCGCGGTGGTGGCGATCACACCCAGGTAGATGGGCAGCGACCCGGGCTGGGCCACGCCCGTGACCCGGTCGGCGAGGGCGTTGAGGCCACGGAGGGCCAGGCCGTAGACGCCCGCCGACGAGGCCGGGGTGTGGCCGAGGGCGAGCACGGGGTCGACCGTCCGTCGGGCCAGGTGCAGGGCGGCACCGCCGACGAGCGCCACGCCGGACAGCAGGAGGGGCAGGTTGAGCCCGTGCCACAGGGCCAGGTGCACCGGCTCGACGGCACGGTCGAGGGCGGTGGCAGCGGCGTCGACGAGCGGATCCTCGATGGCGGGCAGGACGCCGAGCACGACCGAGACGGCGGCGAGCAGTGCGCCGGGGACGGCGAGGGCGGCGGCCGGCGGGCCCAGGCTGGCCGCGGCGCACTCGGCGGCCGCGGCCGGGCGGGCCAGCCGGCCGAGGGCGCCGACGGCGAAGCGGGCGCTGTAGCCGGCGGTCAGCACCGAGCCGGCCGTCACCCCCAGCAGGGCGAGGACGGCACCAGGGCCGGGTGCGTGGTGGAGGGCCTCGAGGGCGGCCTCCTTCCCGACGAAGCCCATGACCAGGGGGATGCCGGCCATCGACGCCGCGCTGACCACCGCGGTGACGGCCACCAGCCCCCAGCCCCGGGTCGGGCGGGGGAGGCTGCGGATGTCGCGGGTGCCGTGCTGGTGGTCGAGGGCGCCCACGACCATGAAGTCAGCGGCCTTGAAGGCCCCGTGAGCCAGCAGCAGCACGCAGCCGGCCGTCGTCGCCTCGGGCGTGCCGAGCCCGAAGACGGCCACCATGAACCCCAGCTGGCTCACGGTGCCCAGGGCCAGCAGGAGCTTGAGGTCGGTCTGGCGCAGGGCGCGCAGCCCGCCGCCGATCATGGTGACGGTGCCGACCCCGACCACCAGCGGCCGCCACAGGCCGACGTCGGCGGCGAAGACGGGGGACAGCCGGGCGATGAG
>DASVEC010000066.1:0-4452 GCA_036380755.1 Iamia sp.
GGGTGGGCCGTCGGCGACCCGATCGACGTCGTCTTCGCCAGCGGCCCGGCCCAGCTGCGCATCGCCGCCATCTTCGAGGAGACCGAGGTCGTCGGCGGGTTGCTGCTCGACACCGAGGGCTACGCGTCCCGCGTCGACGGCCCGATCGTCGACGCCCAGATCCTGGCCACCGTCGCCGACGGCACCACCGTGGCGGCCGCCGACGCCGCCATCGAGCGGGTCGCCGAGGCCTATCCGCAGGTGTCGGTGCAGGACCGGGAGGAGTACAAGGAGGCCCAGGGGGCCACCATCGACGGCCTGCTGAACATGATCTACGCCCTGCTGGCGCTGGCCGTGGTGATCGCCCTGATCGGGATCGCCAACACCCTCGCCCTCTCGATCCTCGAGCGGACGCGGGAGCTCGGCCTGCTGCGGGCCGTGGGCATGACCCGACCGCAGCTGCGGGCCATGGTGCGCTGGGAGGCCGTGCTGATCTCGGTGCTGGGCGCCGTGCTCGGCCTGGGCATCGCCCTGCTGTTCGGCTGGTCGCTGGTGACGGCGCTCGAGGACGAGGGCCTCGAGGTCTTCCGCCTGCCCGCGGCCCGGCTGGTGGTGATCGTCGTCCTCGCCGGGCTGGCCGGGGTCGGGGCGTCGCTCCTCCCGGCCCGCCGGGCCGCCCGGCTCGACGTCCTCCGCGCCGTCACCACGGAGTGACGCCGAGGTGAGCTAGCTCGGGACGAGGACCACGGTCATCGCCGCGGCGTTGGCCACCGGTGCGCCTCCGGCCGGCGTGGCCGTCAGCCCGCCGACGGTGGCGCCGGTGGCGATGACGTCGCCGAGGGTCTCGGTCAGGTGGCCGGCGCCGGTCGCCGTCCGCTGGACCCGGATGGTGACGCCGGCGGGCGGCGTGATGGCCGTGGTGGTCGCCGACTTGTCGGCCCAGTAGGACACGGCCCAGGCACCGGCCGTGGCCGCCACCGTGGGCGTCGTGTAGCCGGCCTGGCCGGCGCTGGCCCCGAGGGTGACACCCCGGTAGGCGACCAGGGTCAGGTCGGCCTTGGCCAGGGTGCTCAGGGTGACGGTCACGGTGGACCCGGCATCGCCCGCCTGGGCGGTGCGCACGAAGGCGCCGTGGCGGCTGCTCGCCGTGCTGGCGTCGATGATCCGGGTCCAGCCGGCGGGCGCCGTGGCCGTCGCCGTGCCGGTGGCGTTGGACGCGTTGAACAGGATCATCTGGTCGCCGGGCTGGACGCTGGCCGGGATGGTGACGGTGTGGGCGGTCTTCGTCTGGTTGCCGGCGCTGGTCGCGGTGGCGACGAGCTGGGGCCCGCTGACGGTGACCGACCGGGTGGTGGTGCTGCTGGCGCCGTCGTCGTCGGTGACCGTGGCGGTGATCGTGTAGGTGCCGGCGGTGGCGTAGCGATGGGTGGCGGTGGTGCCCGATCCGGTGCCGCCTTCGCCGAAGGCCCACTGGACGCTGACCACCTGGCCGTCGCCATCGGTGGAGCCCGAGGCATCGACGGTGCAGCTCATCCCGGTGCACGTGGCGGTGAACGAGGCCGTCGGTGGCTGGTTGGCGATGGCGCCCTGGATGCCCCAGAGCTCGCCGGTGTTCCAGGCCACGCCGCCGGGGCCGGAGGCGCTGACGGTGACCACCGAGGCGGCGTTGATGCCGGTGGTGGGCGACCACGTGCCCCGGCGCAGGGCGCCGTTGCGAGTGTCGGTGTAGTACGCCTGCCCGCTGATCACGACGAGCGACCCCAGGTTGCCGTAGTGGAGCGTGTTGCTCGACGACGAGCCCACCGTGATCCGGGCGCCGGCGACGACGCGGCTCTCGACCGAGAAGCCCCGGCTGTAGAGGTTCGAGCTGTTGGCGACGCCGTAGTAGATGCGCCCGTTGGCGTAGGCGAAGCCCCGGAGGTTCTGGAGATCGCCGGCGAACGAAGTCAGCCCGTTGAGGTTGATGGTGGTCGCCGGCCCGAACGTCGTGCCGTCGTAGCTGCGGACCTTGAAGGTGCCGTCGCTGTGGGCGGTGTAGAGGTTGCCCGCGGCCTGGAAGGTGCCCCGGAGGCTGGAGAAGTCCGACGGGACCGAGGCGACGGTCTGCGGGTTGCCGAAGGTCGTGCCGTCGTAGGACCGGGAGATGACCCGGGCCGGACCGCTGGGCACGTACTGGTGGAGGCTGCTGGGCAGCACGAGAGGTGCGGGCTGGGGCACGGGCAGGCCACCGGCGACCGGGAAGAAGGCGATGCGGCCGCGGTAGAGGTAGCGGGCGATGCGGTCGGTGTCGCTGGCGACGTAGAGGCCGTCGGGCGTGGAGAGCATCTGCCACACGGCCTGGCCCCGGTCGCGGCCTGGGTTCCAGCTCAACGGCATGCCGTTGGCCGGGTCGAGGGCCTGGATGCCCTCGCGGTCGACGGCGCCGGGCATCTTCCGGTCGCGCCCGTCGACGTTGTTCGACCAGCGGAAGTGGCCGCCCACGTAGACGGCGGCCCCGCTGACCTCGACCGAGTACACCGAGTCGCCGCCGGTCGGGTTCACCCACGTCGGCTGCGAGTTGGGCGTGTCGTTCTCCTCCCACCGGGCCGTGGTGTCGCAGAGGGTGCTGTTGTCGCCGCCGGGCAGGCCGCCCGAGGTGCCGACGACGAAGTACGAGCCGTCGGGGCTGTAGGAGATGTCGCGCAACGAGTCGACCACCGACGAGGCACACGTCGGGGCGTAGCGAGTGGTCGACCAGGGCGAGAGCGACGGAGTGCCGTCGGGGGCGATGTCGAGCTTGGCGATCTGGCCGCGGGGCTGGCCGCCCACGGCCGAGAAGCTGCCGCCGATCAGGATGTGGCGGCCGTCGGGCGAGGGCTCGAGGCGCCAGATCTTCCCGTCGCCGATCCCGTGGTGGGTGCCGGTGATGGCGATGTTCATGCGGTTGTCGACGGCGCCCGTCTGGGCGTCGACGGCGGCGACGCGTCGGTTGGTCTGGCCGCCGACGGTGTTGAACACGCCGCCCATCCAGAGCCGGTCGCCGACGAGGGCCAGCGTCGTGACGGTGGCGTTGGGGAACGGGTTGAAGGCCATCACGCTGCCGTCGCTGACCCGCAGGCGGGCGATCTTGGCCTGGCGGACCCCGTTGATGTTGGCGAAGGCGCCGGCCACGTAGATCGACTGGCCGTCGGCGGCCGGGACGATCGAGTGGACCATGCCGTCGAGCTGCGGGGCCCAGCCGGTGCGGATCACGCCGGTGGCCTTGTCGAAGGCGAGGATCCAGCTGCGGGCGACCGGGGTGCGGTCGGGGTTGGCGGCCTGGGTGAAGTCGCCGCCCATGAAGACCGTGGTGCCGGCCACGGCGACGGTGCGCACGCTGCCGTGGAGCGCGTGGGGCGTCGCCGCGTTGGGCAGGGCGTTGACCTGCGTCGGGTGCGGCGCGGCCACGGGGGCGACGCCGCCGGCGGGGCCGGTGGCCACGACCAGGGCACCGAGGGTGGTGGCCACCGTGAGAAGGGCGGTGCTGGCGACGGCTCGGACCCGAGCCCGGCCGGTGCGGCGAATGCTGATCACTTCGGTCTCCCCGATCGTCCCGACGCCGGCCTTGGGGTCCCGGCGACGGCCGAGACTCTACCACGCTCCGTGGCCGGTTTGGCAAGTCGGTGACGCTGAGTAGTCGGCGACGAGGTGTGGACATCGAGCTCTGGCGGATCGGGCAGGCTGGCGGCCATGACCTCCGTGGTGGTGCCGGCGCCCGCTCCCGATCAGCCCATCGTCGACGAGGTGGCCGGCGCGGCCCGCCTCGCCGGGGCGCTCGTCGACACGCTCACGACGCCGATCCACGAGACGCACCGGGGCATCGCCGGCCGCGTCTTCGGGACGCTCGGGCCGGCCGGGGTCCCGGCTCGTCTCGTCCACGACGCCGTCTCCGGCGTGGCCTACGGGACGGTGCGGGGCGGCGGTCGTCTCGCCGGTGCGGCCGCGGGGGCGGCGGTCGCCCTGTCGGCCCGGGGGCGCGACCGCCGGCCGATCAGCGCCCACCCCCTCGGCGCCCAGGCCCTCGCCTTCGGCAGCGGTCTGCTGGGCGAGTGGATGGACGGACGCACCGACGACCTCGTGGTGCGGTCGGCGTGCACCCAGCACGGGCGGGTCCTCCCGACCGATCCGGCGGACCTCGTCGCCGCCCTCGACGAGCCCACCGACCGCCTGGTGCTGCTCGTCCACGGCCTGGCCGAGACCACCGCGGCGTGGGGGTGGTGGTCCGAGGGCGCCGACGGACAGCGCGTCCCGAGCTACGCCGAGCGCCTGTGCGAGGTGGGGTGGACGCCGCTCGAGGTCGGCTACAACACCGGCCTCCCCGTCGACCGCAGCGGCGCCGAGCTGGCCGATCTGATCGGGGCGCTCGTCGCCGCCTGGCCCGAGCCGGTGGCCGAGCTGGCCGTCGTCGGCCACTCGATGGGTGGGCTCGTCACCGCCGCGGCCTGTCACCACGGT
>DASVEC010000067.1:0-4345 GCA_036380755.1 Iamia sp.
GGGCGCTCCGGTCGGCCGACGATCGTCCAGGTCGTGGTGCGGGCGTCCGCCACCGGCACCAGCGTCCGGTTCCACCAGGAGCACCTGGCCGACGCCGACGAGCGCGAGCGCCAGCGCGCGCACTGGAAGGCCGCCCTCGACCGCCTCGCGCCCCTGCTCGGGGGATAGCCCCTACTGGCCGGGCTGCCAGAGGTTCTCCTCGACGTAGTCGGCCTCGAGACCCGCCTCGATCTGCTCGGCGGTGACCTCGGCGATGCCGGCGTGGGCCTTGAAGATGGCGCCGGGCGAGGGGCGGTCGTCCTGCGCCGGCCACGTGTCGGGGTCCCACAGCTTCGACCGGCGGAAGGCCTTGGCGCAGTGGAGGAAGACCTCGTCGACGTCGATGCCGAGGGCGGCGGTGGCCTTCACCCCCGGGAACGACACCGCCTCGAGCACGTCGGGAGCGGTGGTGAGGTACGCCGTGCCGTTGACCCGCAGGGTCTCGCCCAGACCGGGGACGAGGAACAGCAGGCCGACCCGCCCGTCCTGGATCACGTTGGTGTAGCTGTCGAGCCGCCGGTTGCCCATGAGGTCGCCCAGGGCGATGCGCTTCTCGTCGAGGACGGCGACGAAGCCCGGGGGGCCACCGCGCGGGGACACGTCGCCACCGCCGGGCCCGTAGGTCCCGAGCGCGACGAAGGGCGAGCGGGCGATGAAGCCGGCCGCCGTCTCGTCGATGTGGTCGATCCCCTTGTCGGCGACGACGGGGTGGGGGTCGGGGTAGATATCCCGCAGACCCGCGAGGTCGGTGATCACGTCGTCGAAGGGCATGGCCGCCAGCCTACGGTGGCGCCGTGACGGAGCTCATCGACGCGGCGGAGCCGGACGCCACGCCCGCTCCCGGCGACGGCGTGTGGGCTCCCCAGCGGCGCCGGCTGACCGTCGGCCTGGTGATGACGATCACGCTCGTCGCCTTCGAGTCGCTCGCCATCGCCACCGTCATGCCGACCGTCGAGGACGACCTCGGCGGGCGGGCCCTCTACGGCTGGGTCTTCAGCGGCTTCTTCCTCGCCAGCCTGGCCGGGATCGTCGTCACCGGCCTCCTGACCGACCGGCGGGGCCCGATGGTCCCCTTCGCCGCCGGCCTGGCCCTGTTCTCGGTGGGCCTGCTCGTGGGCGGGCTGGCCCCGTCGATGCCGATCCTGGTGGCGGCCCGCCTGTTCCAGGGCTTCGGGGCGGGGGCCATCCCGTCATCGGCCTACGCCAGCGTGGCCCGGGGCTACCCCTCGGCGCTGCGGCCCCGGGTGTTCGCCATCTTCTCGACCGCCTGGGTCATCCCCGGCATCACCGGCCCGACGATCGCCACCTTCGCGGAAGAGGGCGCGTCGTGGCACTGGGTGTTCCTCGGGCTGCTGCCGCTGGTGGCCATCGCGGCCGTGATCGCCGTGCCCGCCCTCGGGCGGCTGGACCGCGCCCCTGAGGCCGAGGCCGACGACGCCTCGGCGGTCGACGATCGCGACCGCCTCCTCCGGGTCGGCCTCCTCGTGATCGGGGTCGGCCTCGTCCTCGCCGGCGGCACGGTGTCGTCGCCCCTCCTCGCCGCCGGTCTGATCGCGGTGGGGCTGCCGGTGGCGATCCCGGCCTTCGTCCGGCTGGTCCCCGTGGGCACGACCCGCCTGCGCCCCGGGCTGCCGGCCATCGTCGCCGTGAGGGGCATGCTGACCTGGGCCTTCTTCGGCGTCGACGCCTACGTCTCGCTGGCGGCCACCGAGGGCCGCGGCGGTTCGACCCGGATCGCCGGCGCCGCGCTGTCGGTGTGCGCCGTCCTGTGGACGTGCGGATCGTGGTCGACCGAGCGGCTGATGGGCCGGCTCGGCCCCCGCACGATGGACCGCATCGGCTTCCTCCTGATCGGCGTGGGCGCGACCGGGATGCTGGCCACGGCCCTGTGGCTGCCGGCGTGGGCGTCCCTCCCGGCGTGGGGCATCGGCGGCCTGGGCATGGGCCTCGCCTACTCCCCCCTGTCGGTCAGCGCCCTGGGCGCGGCCGACCCGGGCCGGGAGGGCCGGGCCACCGCCTCGCTCCAGCTGTGCGACACCCTCGGGGTCTCGCTCGGCACCGGCGCCGGCGGCGCCCTCATCGCCCTGGCCGACGCCCGGGGCTGGGCCAGCTCGACCGGCGTGGCCCTGGCCTTCGCCCTCGGCATCGCCGCCGCCCTGGCCGGGCTGGTCGCCGCCTCCCGTCTCCCCACCCGCATCCCAGGCCTGGAGGCCACATGAGCGACGGCGACGGGCTCGTCGATCCCGCCTGGTGGCGGGCCCGCCAGGACGACTACCTCGGCGCGGCGACGACCGTGCGCCACCCGGGCTCGGTCCTCAACCTGCTCGACCACCTCGAGCGGGCCCGGCGCGACCCCGGTCACGCCGTCGACCTCGACGCCCTGACCCCCGAGGTCGTGGCCGGGTGGTGCCGGCGCATCGACGGCTGGCTCGACTGCGCCGACTTCGACGTCCTGCGGATGCTGCTGCTCTGGTACACCGACCGCTCCGTGCTGCCGACCCACGTGGTCGACGCCCTGCGGGACCGTTTCGTCGGGTTCCGCTACTGGTTCACCGATCCCGGGCCCGAGGCCCCCCTGTTCGACAGCCGCTGGTACTGGTCGGAGAACCACCGGCTGATCTTCCACACCATCGAGCACCTCGCCGGCCAGGCGCTGCCCGAGACGACCTTCACGACCGCCGGGCTGACCGGCGCCGAGCACGTCGCCCGGAGCGCCGCCGCGCTGACCGCCTGGTTCGACGAGAAGGCCGGCGACGGGTTCAGCGAGTGGCACTCGGATGCCTACTACGAGAAGGACCTGGTGCCCCTGCTGGCGCTGGCCGAGCTGGCGGCCGACGACGCCATCGCCGAGCGGGCCGCGACCTTCGCCGACCTGGTGCTGCTCGACCTGGCCCTCCACTCGCACCGCGACAACGTGGGCTCGACCCACGGCCGCTCGTACATGCGGTTCAAGGCCACGGCGCCGACGCAGACCACGTTCTCGGCCCTCAAGCTCTGCTTCGACCGCACCGACCAGCCCTGGCCGCTCGACGACGGCGACGACGGCGAGCTCCTCCCGGCCACCGAGGGGGCCACCTTCCTGGCCCGGTGCGTGCGCTACCGGCCGCCGGCCGTCGTCGTGCGCATCGCCCGGTCCGACGTCGAGGTGCTCGACCACGAGGGCATGGGCGTCGAGCTCGACCCGGGCGAGACCCGCACCACCGACCCTCAGCGGGCCGACGGCCTGTCGTACACCGATCCGGCGATGGTGCCGTTCTGGTGGGACCGCGGTGCCCTCACCCCGTGGCAGCTCGTCCCCCTCACCCTCGACGCCCTCGACCGCCACCGGCTCTGGGACGGTCACCTCTTCGCCCAGATCCGCGAGGTGCGCGACGCCGTCGGCGACGACCGGGGCACGATGCAGGCGCTGGCCCACGGCCTCCACCGGATGGTCAACGCCGGTCTGCTCACCCGGGTCGACACGTGCACCTGGCGCAACGGCCACGCCATGCTCTCGACGGCCCAGTCGTACCGGCCCGGCTGCACCGGCTACCAGCACCATGCCTGGCAGGCCACGCTCGACGAGCACGCCGTCGTCTTCACGACCCACCCGGGCCACGGCCCCACCGCCCGGGCCGGCGACTACCTCGACCACGACCGCTACTGGACCGGCAGCGCCACGCTCCCCCGCGCCGTCCAGCACGGTCGGGTCGTGATCAGCGCCTACGCCCCGGGGCTCCCGCAGCCCGAGATCGAGGTGCTGGCCGGGTTCGCCTACGCCGAGGAGACCCACGCCTACGTGCCCACCGAGCGCTTCGACGAGGTCGACCTCGACGGCCACTGGACCTTCGCCCGCCGGCGCGACGGCTACGTCGCCCTCTGGTCGTGGCGACCGGTGGCCTGGCGGGCCCACGACCCGTCCGTGACCTTCACCAACGGCCTGGTCGAGCCGTTCGACCTGGTGGCCGCGGGCGGCGCCGAGAACGTGTGGATCTGCGAGGTCGGTGACGTCGACCGGTGGGGTTCGTTCGCCGCCTTCCGGGGAGCGGTGCTCAGCGCGTCGATCGACGTCGAGCACCACGGCCGCGACGACGACGGCGCCCACCGCGGCTTCACCGTCGCCTACGCCTCGCCGGCCGAGGGCCAGCTGGACGTCGGCCCCGACGGCCCGATCCGCGTCGACGGCGCGCCGGTGGCGATCGACGGCTACCCCAGGATGCAGAACCGCTTCGTGTCCGTCCCGCCCGGCGGCACCACCTTCGCCCTGACCGACGAATCCGGCACGTGGACCCTCGACCTCATGGCCGGCACTCGCGAGGTTTGAGCG
>DASVEC010000068.1:0-9591 GCA_036380755.1 Iamia sp.
AGGACGGCAACTCCTTCTACGCCGTGCTGGGCTCGAACTTCGTCAACGGCACGCTCGACGTGTGCCGGGAGATGCTGCTCGACCCGCACACCGTCACCGGGCTGTCCGACGCCGGCGCCCACGTGAACCTGATCTCGGACTGCTCGGCCTCGACCTTCCACCTCACCCACTGGGGCCGCGACCGGAGCCGGGGCGAGACCCTGCCGATCGAGCTGCTGGTGCGGAAGCTGAGCCACGGCAACGCCTCGCTCTACGGCCTGGCCGACCGGGGTCTCCTGAAGGAGGGCCTGCGGGCCGACATCAACGTCATCGACATGGACCGGCTGCGCATCCGCACCCCGGAGCTGCGCTACGACCTGCCGACCGGAGCCAGCCGCATCCTCCAGGCCGCCGAGGGCTACGTGGCGACGATGGTGGCCGGCACGGTCACCCGCGAGCACGACGTCGACACCGGCGCCCGCCCCGGTCGCCTCATCCGGGGGCCGCAGACCGTCTGACCCGGCACGGCGATCGGTAGCGTCGCCGTGATCGTGGACAACAGCGGGACAGACGACAGCACGACGATCGAGCGGCTCGAGCTGGAGACGGCTCCGGGCCTGACGATCGTGGCCGACGTGCGGGGCCCGGTCGACGGGCCCCCCGTCCTGCTCCTCCACGGCGGCGGCCAGACCCGTCATGCCTGGCACGGCACGGCCGGTGTCCTGGCCCGGGCCGGGTGGCGCACCGCCAGCATGGACATGCGGGGCCACGGCGAGAGCAGCTGGGCGCCCGACGGCAGCTACGCCATCGACGCCTTCGCCGCCGACGCCCTCGCCATGGCGTCCCACCTCGGCGGCCGGCCCGTGTTCGTCGGCGCCTCGCTGGGCGGCATCGCCTCGCTGGTCGCCGTGGGCGAGGCGACCGAGCCGGTGGCGCGGGCCGTCGTGCTGGTCGACGTCGCCCCCCGCATCTCCAAGAGGGGCGTCGAGCGGATCACGGACTTCATGCTCGCCCGCCCCGACGGCTTCGCCGACCTGGAGGAGGTGGCCGACGCCGTCGCCGCCTACAACCCGCACCGGCCCCGCCCCACCGACCTCGAGGGGCTCAAGCGCAACGTCCGCCGGCGCGACGACGGCCGCTGGGTCTGGCACTGGGATCCTCGCTTCCTGCGAGGCCATCACGAGCCCGCCGACGAGACGCGGGTCCTCGGCTACGAGGAGCGCCTGCGCGACGCGGCGCGGGCCCTCACCGTCCCGACCCTGCTCGTGCGGGGCGCCCGCAGCGACCTGCTGGAGGAGGACGGCGCCGCCGACCTCCAAGAGCTCGTGCCCCACGCTCGCTACGCCCGGGTCGACGGCGCCGGCCACATGGTCGCCGGCGACCGCAACGACGCCTTCAACCAGGCCATCGTCGACTTCCTGGCCGACCTCCCGGGCTGAGCGGGCGGACACACGTCCGATCCGTCCAAGACCTCGTGACGCCCGCGGGGGGATGATCGAGGCATGGACACCGACCTCATGGACATCGACACGGACACCGATATCTCCATCGACCTCGGCGCCGCCGAGCGGTTCGTGGCCACCCATGCCCGGCTGCTCGATCGCCACCGGCTCGCCTGCGTCCTCCACGGGACCGACGCCGACCGGGAGCGGTTGCACGCCGCCGTCGAGGCCTACCGCAACCCCGACGGGGGCTACGGCTGGGGCCTGGAGCCCGACCTGCGTGACGGCACCAGCCAGCCCGGTCCGGCCCTCCACGCCTTCGAGGCGTGGGCCGATGCCGGACCGCCCGTCCCGGCCCGGGCCGTCGAGCTGTGCGACTGGCTCGGCTCGATCGCCCTCGACGGCGGTGCCGTGCCCTTCGGCCTCCCGGTCGACGATCGCACGGGGACCGCCCCGTTCTGGGCCGACGCCGACCCGACGGAGCCGTCGCTCCAGATCGGTGCGATCGTCGTGGCCCAGGCCCACCGGGTCGCGAAGGTCGACCCGGCGGTGGCGGCCCACCCCTGGTTGGCGGCGGCGACGCAGTGGTGCGTCGACGCCGCGCGCGCCCTCGACGAGGAGCCCTTCGCCCTGGTGCTCGGCTTCGCCGTGAACGCCGTCGACGCCGCCGGCGCGACCGACGTCCTCGACCACCTCGGGCAGTGGATCCCCGACGACGGGATCGTGCCGGTGGTCGGCGGCAAGGAGGGCGAGTGCCTCCGCCCCCTCGACCTCGCCCCCCGTCCCGGTCCCGCCCGGTCGCTCCTCCGCCCCGAGGTGGTGGAGGCCGACCTGGCCCGCCTCGCCGGGCAGCAGCAAGACGACGGCGGGTGGCCCCTCGAGTGGAACGCCTACTCCCCGGCCGCCGAGCTCGAGTGGCGCGGCCACCTCACCGTCAACGCCATCGACATCCTCAGGGCCAACGGCGTGGTCTGACGTAGCGTTGCCCGGCGCGACCCGCCCGGGTGGCGGAACCGGTAGACGCAGAGGGCTTAAACCCCTCGGGTGCGCTCAGCACCGTGCGGGTTCGACCCCCGCCCCGGGCACGGTCAGCGTCCACTCGTCGGCTCGATCGTGACGCGGGGGACCAGGCGGTCGAGCCAGTGGGGCATCCACCAGTTGCGGTCGCCGAGGAGCGCCATCGTGGCCGGCACGAGGACCATGCGGACCAGGGTGGCGTCGAGGAGCACGGCCAGGGCGAGACCGAACCCGAAGAGCTTGATCTCGCGGATGTCCTCGAACACGAAGGACCCGAAGACCACGACCATGATCGCCGCGGCGGCGGAGATGACCCGGGCGGTCGAGGCCAGGCCGACGGCCACCGACGTGGACGCATCGCCGGTGCGGTCGTACTCCTCGCGGATGCGGGAGAGCATGAACACCTCGTAGTCCATCGAGAGCCCGAAGACGATGGCGAAGAGCATGAGGGGGATGAACGGGTTGATCGGACCGGCCTCGATGCCGAGGAGGGCGTCGCCCCACCCCCACTGGAAGACGGCGACGACCACGCCGTAGGTGGCGGCGATCGAGAGCAGGTTCATCAGCACGGCCTTCAGCGGGACGAGGACCGACCGGAACACCACCAGGAGGACGAGGAACGACATGCCGAGCACGGCGGCGAAGAACAGCGGCATCCGCTCGCCGAGGTAGTCGGTGACGTCGATGTTGGTGGCCGCGCTCCCGGTGACGTGGACCTCGAGCCCGGCCGCGGCGGCGGGAACGACGTCGTCGCGCAGGGTGCGGACGAGCTCGGTGGTCGCCTCGTCCTGGGGCGCCGATGTCGGGATGAGGGTCATCACGTAGGCCTGGGGGTCCGACGGATCGTCGGCCACGGGTGCTGACACGGCGGCGACACCGGCGGTCCGGGCGAGGGCCGCATGCAGCTCGTCGATGCTCCCGGCCGCCGTGGAAGGTCCCGTGGTGGCGGTGATGACGAAGGGGCCGTTGAAGCCGTCGCCGAAGCCCTCGGCCAGCAGGTCGTAGGCCTGGCGGGTGTCCGACCCGGCGGGGTAGTTGCCCTCGTCGGTCCAGCCCATGCGGAGGCCGAGCACCGGTGCGGCCAGGACGACGAGCACGACCGCCGCCATCGCCCCCCAGAGCCCCGGCCGACGCTGGATGGTCCGGCTCCACCGGTGCGACAGCGTCGCCTCCTTGGGCTTGGTCGCTCGCGGGGGCACCACCTGGCGCAGCCGGGGGACGACGCGGCTCGCCCCGAGGACGGCGACGGCGAGCATGACGCCCGCGACGGTGAGCGGGGTGAACCCGATCCCGATGCCGAGGACGGCGCCGGCCGTTGCCCCCGCCGCCAGCAGACCCCGCCACCTCGTGACCTCGAGCCGCCCCGCGGTCATGGCGATCAGGGCCGGCAGCAGCGTCAGCGACGTGAGCATGGTGGCGAGCACCGTGGCCGAGACGCCGATCCCCATGCCCGAGAGCATCCCGAGGCCGACCAGGAGCAGACCGAGCATCGAGATGACGACCGTGGCCCCGGCGAAGCCGACGGCCCGGCCGGCCGTGCTCATGGCGACGACGGTGGCCTCCCTCGGTGGGTGGCCGGCCCGCACCGCCTCCCGGTAGCGGGTCACGATGAAGAGGGCGTAGTCGATGCCGACGCCCAGGCCGACCATCAGGCCGAGCAGCATCGTGTCCTCCGGGACGGTCGTCAGCCGGCTGAGCAGGACGATCGAGCCGGTGCCGATGCCGACGCCACCGAGCGCCACGGCGATGGGCAGGCCCATGGCCAGCACGGACCCGAAGGCGGCGATGAGCACGACCACGGCGAAGGCGATGCCGATCAGCTCGGTCTGGGGCGGTTCGAGCTCGGCCAGGTACTGCCCGCCGGCCAGGACCTCGAGCCCGTCGATCGACGGGGCCTCGGCGGTGATGAGCTCCCCGATCCGGGCCGACTCGGTGTCGTCAACGTCGGCCGTGAGCTGGACCGGGGCGAACGCCAGCCGGCCGGCCCGCGGGCCCGTTGCGGCGATCTGATCCGCTCCCTCCGCCGAGTAGGGCGAGACGACCGTCGCGCCGGGTGCTCGCGGCACACCGTCGGCATCGGGGAAGCCGGCGTCGACCGCGGCGAAGAGCTCCTCCAGCCCGGCGACGACGGCAGGGGCGTCGACGCCCTGCTCGGCCCGGACCACGATGGTGCCGGACTGGCCCCCGGTCCCCAGCTCGGGGAAGTGCTCCTCGAGCACGGCGAACCCGGCGTCGCTGTCCGACCCAGGCGCCGACGACCCCCCTCCGAACGAGGGGCCGACGGCGCCGGCGGCCGCCAGGATCGCGACGAGGACGGCGGCCCAGAGGCCGAGGGTCGCTCGCGGGTGGTCGAAGCACCAGCCGCCGACGCGGCCGAGGACGGACCCGCTCGGGGGCGGGGCACCCCGGCCACCGTCGAAGGCGGTGCGGGGTGACGGAGGAGCAGGCGGTGCGCTCGGCGTGATCGGCATGTCTGCCATCGTCGAGACATCCGGTCGACCGCACATCAGGAGTCCGGCCCCATCGGAGCCGTCCCATCGGCCGGCTCGCGGACCGTCCTTTCGGCCGATCCCCCCACCGCCGGGTCGTCGTACGCTGGCTGCGTGCTCGACACGAGTCGCCCGTACTGGGCCGCACCCCGGGTGGCCGATCCACCCGGGCCGGCCCGGCGGGACTGGGTCATCGTCGTGGTCTTGGCCGTCGCCGCGACGATCGAGACCGTGGCGCGGCCCGACCTGGTGTGGCCCGGCGCCTCCCTGGCCCTGACGCTCGGCGTCGCCTGCCTCCTCCCCTGGCGCCGCGTCCACCCCCTCCCGGTCCTGGCCCTCGCCTTCGGGGTGATGAGCGCCGGCCACGCCGTGGCGCTCGTCCGCGACGTGGACTGGGAGGGGCTCACCACCGCGATCTTCATGCTCGCCCTGCCCTACGCCCTGGCGCGGTGGGCCTCCGGGCGAGCGGTCGGCGCCGGGCTCCTCGTCCTGGCGGTCCCGCTGATCCTGACCGCCGTCTCCGGTGCGCCGGCGGGCGACATCGTCGGCGGGACGGTCGTGCTCCTGCTCGCCTGCGCCATCGGCTTCGCCGTCCGCTACGCCCGCGAGCTCCGGGCCGAGGAGGTGGCCGGTGTGCGGTCGCGCGAGCGCGAGGAGCTGGCCCGTGAGCTCCACGACACCGTCGCCCACCACGTGTCGGCCATCGCCGTCCGGGCCCAGGCCGGTCGGGTGGTGGCCGCCACCCGACCCGAGGCCGCGCTCGATGCGCTCTCGGTGATCGAGGAGCAGGCGGCCCGGGCGCTGGAGGAGATGCGCTCGATGGTCGGCACCCTGCGCCACGGTGACCATGCCGATCTGAGCCCACCCCAGGGCGTCCGCGACCTGCGGCGGCTCGAGACGGGCGACGGCGGAGCCGGTCCCCGGGTGGTGGTGACGACCGCCGGCGAGCTCGACGAGCTGCGCCCCGCCGTCGACGCCGCCTGCTTCCGCCTCGTGCAGGAGGCGGTCACCAACGCCCTGCGCCACGCCCGCCAGGCATCGGAGGTGCAGGTGCGGGTCGACGGCGACACCGACCACGTGCGGGTCACGGTCGACGACGACGGGCGGCCCAGCGGGCCGTCGACCGCCTCGTCGACCGGCTTCGGGCTGGTCGGGATGGCCGAGCGGGCCAAGCTCCTCGGCGGCACCTTCGCCGCCGGCCCGCGTCCCGGCGGGGGCTGGAGCGTCGCCGCCACGCTCCCGCGCCGAGCGGTCACGCCGTGACCATCAGGGTGCTGATCGCCGACGACCAGGAGATCGTGCGCACCGGCCTGCGCATGATCCTCGACGCCCAACCCGACATCGAGGTCGTGGGCGAAGCCGTCGACGGCCGCGACGCGCTCGACCTCGCCCGCCGGCTGCGCCCCGACGTGTGCCTCTTCGACATCCGCATGCCCGAGCTCGACGGCATCGAGCTCACCCGCCGGCTGGCGGGACCGGAGGTGACCGATCCGCTCGCCATCGTCGTCATCACGACCTTCGACCGCGACGAGTACGTGCACGGCGCGCTCAAGGCCGGAGCCCGAGGGTTCCTCCTCAAGGACTCCGGCCCCGAGCTGCTGGCCCAGGCGATGCGCTCGGCGGCGAAGGGCGACGCGCTCATCGCCCCGAGCGTGACCGCCCGCCTGCTGGCGACGTTCTCCGAGGGCGCGTCGTCACGGGAGCCGGCGGCGCAGCCGCTCGACCCGCTCACCGACCGGGAGGAGGAGGTGCTGGTGACCGTCGCCCGGGGCCGGACCAACGCCGAGATCGCCGACGACCTCTGCATCAGCCTCAGCACGGTGAAGACCCACCTCGCCAGCCTCATGCAGAAGCTCGGCGCCCGGAACCGGGTCGAGCTGGCCATGTGGGCCTACGAGACCGACCGCATGCCGGCCTGACACCACGGGACGGACGGCGCGAGGATCGGGGTCATGACGTCGCTGGCCGATCGTCCGCACACCGCCCTGCTGATCGTCGACGTCCAGCGCGGCGTGGTGGCCAACGCCCACGACCGTGACGCCGTCGTCGCCAACATCGGCGAGGTGGTGCAGCGGGCCCGGCGCGCCGGCACCCCGGTGGTCTGGGTCCAGCACGAGGACGACGAGCAGTTCGTCCCCGGCTCCGAGGCGTGGGAGTACGTCGACGAGCTGCCGCATGAGGACGACGAGCCGGTCGTCCACAAGCGCTACGCCGACGCCTTCGAGGACACCGACCTCGAGGCCCGTCTGGCCGAGCGCGGGGTCGGCCACCTCGTCGTGGCCGGCGCCCAGACCGACGAGTGCATCCGGGGGACGCTGCACGGCGCCCTCGTCCGGGGCTACGACGCCACCCTCGTCGCCGATGCCCACACCACCGAGGATCCCGGCCAGTGGGGGCTGCCCCTCGACGCCGCCGCCGTGATCGCCCACACCAACATGTACTGGACCTACGCCACTGCTCCCGGCCGCGCCGGCGGCACGGTGACGACGGCCGACGTGAGCTTCTAGGCGCCCCTAGCCAGCCCGCTTCTCCCACACCGACACGTGCGACCGGCTGTCGGTGGTGAAGGGGCTGCGGTCCCAGTCGGCCCAGCGGTCCCGGCGGGTGAGACCGGCGAGCTGGGCCATCAGGTCGAGCTCGGACGGCCACACGTGCCGGTACGGCGCCGAGAACACGTGCGCCTCGCCGTCGACCACCCGGAAGTGGTGCGACCAGGCGATCTGGGCCTCGGTGAAGTCGGTGAACTCCTCGACGGCCACGTAGCCGGGGGCCAGGGCGAAGCAGCGGGTGCTGTCCCCGGGCGGGAGCCGGCGCAGGTCGGGCACGACCACCTCGATCACGAAGCACCCACCGGGCTCGAGGTGGTCGGCGGCGAGCCGGAAGCAGGCGACCTGCTCCTCCTGCGTCGTCAGGTTCGTGATGGTGTTGAACACCAGGTAGACGAGCCCGAAGCGGCGGTCGAGCCGGGTCGTGGCCATGTCGCCGATCGTGACCGGGATGGCGTCACCACCGGGCTTGGCCCGCAGCTGCTCGACCATCGCCGGTGACACGTCGATGCCGTGGACCTCGACGCCGCGCTGGCTGAGCGCGAGCCCGATCCGCCCGGTGCCGATGGCCAGCTCGAGCGCCGGCCGGTCACCGGCCAGCTCGGCCAGGAGGTCGATCGTCGGGCCGAGGACCTCGGGGGCGAAGCGGTCGGCCGAGTCGGCGTCGTAGGTCCGGGCGATGCGCGCGTCGAAGCGGATCTCGGTCACGACCCGACACGCTCGCGCCGCGGTCCGCCCGACCCCGAACGCGTATCTCAGGTGGGGAGGGCGGGCCCCGGCGGGCGACGGTCAGGCGGGGGTCCAGCCGGGGTCGCGACCGGTGATGCCGACGACCCGGTCGAGGAGGGGAGCGTCGGCGGGCACCGCCACCTCGGGGCCGAAGAGGCCCTCCCGATCGGCCTCCTTGCCGGGCCCGGCGAACCCGGACACGAAGCCGTGGAGCACCTCCAGCAGCGCCGGGTCGGGGGCGAAGGGCTGGCCGGTGGCGCGGGCGAGGTCCCAGCCGTGGATCATCACCTCGTCCAGGGCGACGAGGGCGGCGACGGGAGCCGGCATCTCCACGGGTCCGGCCATCGTCATGCCCTCCCAGGCGCCCGGCTCCCGCCAGGCCGTGGCCAGGGCCCGCAGCCGAGCCGGGATCTCGGTGCGCCAGCCCTCGGGCAGGTGGGCGGCATCGGCCGACGGGGCCATGGGCCCACCCGGCAGCTCCTCCTTGGTCGCGGCCACGGTGAAGGCGAGGCTCAGCCCGCCGATGTGGTCGAGCAGGGCGCCGACCGTGGTGGCCGCGCACGGGGTCGGTCCGTCGAGGTCAGCGTCGGGCACGGCGGCCACGAGGGCGGCCATCTCGTCGGTGGCGGGCGTCAGGTCGAAGTCGGGCATGGGAGATGTGACGCCGGGACGGAGGCGGACTCATCGGCCCGGTCAGTGCGGCAGCCGGTCGAAGGGGGGCGAGTAGGTCACGGTGCCCCGCAGGGCCCCGGTCCAGGCGGCCAGCCGGTGGAGCTGAGCGGCCTCGGGCGGCGCCCAGTCGGGCAGGGGGTGGACGAGGCCGTGGGGTGCGGCGGCCTCGAAGCCCAGCCGGCCGTAGTAGCCGGGGTCGCCCTCGAGCACGACGGCCGGCTCGCCCTCGGCGTCGCAGGCGGCGAGGACGGCGGCGACCAGGGCGGCGCCGATGCCCTGGCGCTGGCGATCGGGGGCCACCGCCAACGGGGAGAGGGTGGCGACGCGGCCGACGTCGTCCCCGTCCGGCGAGGTCAGCACCGAATCGGTGACGAGGACGTACCCGACGACCCGCTCGCCGTCGACCGCCACGAGAGCCCGCGACGTCCGGTACGACGGCTCGTCCCGGAGCTCGGCGACGAGCCGGGCCAGGGCGGGATCGGCGAAGGCGGCCTCGACCACCGCCGCCACCGCATCGGCATCGGCGGGGCGCTCGGGCCGGATGCGAACGGCCATCAGCGGCGGGGCTCGACCACCAGGGTGCCGGTGGCCCGCCGGGCGGCCAGCTCGCCGACCGCGGCCGCCGCCTCGGCCAGCGGGTAGGTGCCGCCGACGAGCGGGTCGACGGCGCCCGAGGCCAGGTGGGGGAGGAGCCGGGCCCACTGCTCCTGGAGGTAG
>DASVEC010000069.1:0-9048 GCA_036380755.1 Iamia sp.
CCGGCCCGCTCCGCCGTCGCCGCCCCGTTCGCCGACTCGGCCCCGTTGGGCGACGGCCGGGTCGACCTCGACGTCGACCCGACCCGCGCCGGGCGCACCACGATCCACGTCTACGCCTACGGCGAGGACGGCCAGCTGCTCGACGTGCCCGAGGGCATCGAGCTCGTCTTCGCCCTGCCGTCGTCCGACATCAGCGGGCTGGAGCGGGTGCCCGAGCCGACCGGCACCGGCCACTGGACCCTCGTCGGCGACGACCTCTCGATCGGCGGCACCTGGACCATCGAGGTCGTCGCCCGGGTCTCGCTCTTCGAGGAGCAGACCGCCACGTTCACCGTCCCGATCCAACCCTGAAGCACCCATCGAGGAGACCCATCACCATGACCACCGCCCACCGCCTCGGCCTCGGCCTGCTCGGAGCCGGCGTGCTCGCCCTCGGCCTGGCCGTCCCGGCGAGCGCCCACATCACCGTCGACACCGGCTCCGTCCCCGCCGGCGGCTTCACCGCGGTGACCCTCACCGTGCCCCATGGGTGCGAGGAGTCGCCGACGAGCGAGATCGCCGTCGAGATCCCCGAGAGCATCCTCAACGCCTCGCCCCAGGTCGTCGCCGGCTGGGAGGCCGAGACGACCATCACCGAGCTGGACGAGCCGGTCACGTCGAGCCACGGCGACGAGGTCACCGAGCGGATCTCCGAGGTCACCTGGACCGCCGAGGCCGGCAACGAGCTGCCGGCGCACTTCCGCCAGGTGTTCACCATCGGCTTCCAGGCCCCGGAGGAGGTGGGCGAGCGCCTGTACTTCAAGATCGTCCAGACCTGCACCGAGGGCGAGACGGCGTGGATCGAGGAGACCGAGGACGGCGCCGAGGAGCCCGAGCACCCGGCGCCGTTCGTCGACGTGGTCGCGGCGGAGGAGGACGGTCACGGTGCGGCCGAGGAGACGACCACGACCGCGGCCGCCGGCGTCCCCGACCAGCCGGTGGCGGCCAGCACCGACGCCGACGACGGCGGATCCGACGGCCTGGCCATCGGTGGTCTCGTCCTCGGGGCCCTGGGTCTCGCCGCCGGCGGCGCCGCCCTGGTCAGGACCCGCTCGACCGACTGACGATCCCCGTCTCTCCGAACTCGGGGGAGTAGACGCCCACTTCTGGGCGCTTACTCCCCCGAGTTCGTCAGAGCGTCCAGGGCTTCGGCCAGGACGTCCAGGTGGGCGTCGACGTCGGCGGCGGTCGTGGTCGGGGCCATCAGCGCCATGTTGTGGAACGGTGTGAGCAGGATGCCCCGGTTCACCAGGAACAGGTGGAGGAGGTCCTCCAGCTCGGTGTCGGTGGCGGCGTGGGACTCGCCCCCCGTGCGGGGGGCCGGCGCCCGGAACCGGTACTCGGACCGGGCGCCGAGCTGGGTGACCGACCACGGCAGGCCGTGATCGTCGATCAACCCCTGGACACCCTCGGTGTAGCGGGTGGCGGTGGCGATCATGGTGGCGAAGGCGTCGTCGGTGAGGACCTCGGTGAGCGTGGCCCGGGCCGCGGCCAGCGAGAGGGCGTTGCCGGCGAGGGTGCCCCCGACCCCGCCGGTGTCGACCAGATCGAGGTCGGGTCGGGCCGCGATCCGCGCCCGCACCCCGTCGCTCAGCCCGTAGGCGCCGATGGGCACGCCGCCACCGATCGCCTTCCCGAGGGTCACGACGTCGGGGGCGAGGCCCCACGCCGCCGTGCACCCGCCGGGACCGGCCGAGAGGGTGTGGGTCTCGTCCACGATCAGCAGCGCGCCGGCGGCCGTGGCGAGCGACCGCAGGCCGTCGTGGTAGCCGGGCTCGGGCAGGACGATGCCCATGTTGGTGAGGGCGGGCTCGACGAGCACGGCGGCGACGTCGCCGTGGGCCAGCTCCTGCTCCAGGGCGACGAGGTCGTTGTGCTCGACGACGCGGGTCGTCTCGGTGACGTCCCACGGCGCCCCCACGCCGCCGGGGCGCGGCGCCGGACGGCCCTGGTCGTCGAGCACGATGAACGTCTCGTCGACGCTCCCGTGGTAGCTCCAGCTGTGGACCAGGATCCGCGGCCGACCGGTCACCGCCCGGGCCAGGCGGATGGCCCACCGGTTGGCGTCCGTGGCGGTCAACGAGAAGCTCCACGTCGGGAGCCCGAAGCGGCGGGCCAGCTCGGCCGCGACCGCCTCGGCGTCCTCGGTCGGCATCATCGTCGTGGCCCCGCCCGCCTCGGCGAAACGGCGCTGCACGGCCGCCACCGTGGCCGGCGGCGAGTGGCCGGCCATGGCGCCGGTGTCGCCCAGGCAGAAGTCGACCAGCTCGTGGCCGTCGAGGTCGACCACGCGGCTGCCGTGGGCCTCGGCGTGGACGAGCGGGAAGCCGCCTGGCGCCTTGGCCATCCACGTCATCGGCACCCCGGCGAAGAGGTGCTCCGAGCGCTCGGCCACGGCGCGCGACCGCGGGTTCCGCTCGCCGTAGACCCGCCGCTCTGCCGCGAGCAGCTCCCCCACCCGCACCCGATCGATCAAGGCCGACCCCGTCACGCGGCCGGACCGGCCTGCAGGGACCGGGCGACGGCGACGATGTCGGCGGCCCACGGGGGGATGGTGTCGGCCACGGTGACGATGCGCCCCGCCTCCATCTCGAGGAGGCGGATGGGTCCGGGCCCGGCCTCGTCACTGTCGACATCGGCGCTGTTGTCGAAGATGGCGAGGGTGGCGAGGTGGGGCAGGAGACGGATGAGGTTCGCCCGGCTGGAGAGGCAGCGCTCGCGGATGCGGCTCTCCGCGATGTCGTGGCCGCCTGCCGCGACCCGGCGGCGGACACGTTCGATGTGCAGGTCGGCCGAGCTCAGGCCCACGTACCAGAGGTGGACCTCGATCCCCGCCTCGGCGGCGGCGAGGAGCCGGCCCGTGATGGTCCTCCCGCCCAACGTGGTCTCGAAGGCGAAGAGGGCGTGCTCGTCCACCGCCCGGTCGATCAGCCTGACCATCTGGGCCCACGCCGTGGCGTTGGCCCGGTCGAGCCCCATGGCCGGGTCCGCCTCGAGCAGCCGGGCCGTCCAGGTGTCGGGGTTGTAGAACGCACCGCCGGCACGGGTGATGAACTCGCCCATGACGCTGCTCTTGCCGGCGCCGTTCGTCCCGGCCACCACGTACAGCCCCGTCGGGGTGGTCACGGGGTCAGCCCGAGGAACGGGGCGACGAGACGCCCGGGGCGAAGTCCACGCGGTTCGCCGCGAAGGCAGTGGCGACGGCGGTGCGCACCCGCAGTCCCTGCATCTCGTCGAAGAGGTCGTCGAACATCGCCGAGCCGGTCGGCCCCTCGGCCCGCCCGGCGTCACCCGGCCGGGGCCCCTCCTGCTCGTTCATGGAGGCGACGAGCGACGCCACCAGCTGGACCCCCTGCTCCAGCACCCGGGACTTGGTCCAGCCCAGCTCGCGAGCGACGGCGTCCAACGTGTCGATCGACGACTCCTCGAAGGTGGCGCTGATCTGGCGGCGCGGTGAGCGGCTCCGCACGTGCCGCAGGAGCGTCTCGGTCGGCACCCCGAGCTCCTTGGCGACCCGTTCGAGCTCTCGGTCGAGCGCGGCAGGGTCGAGGACGGGCCGGTCACCTGTGGGCGTGGTCATGCTTGGCTCCCTGCGATCGTGCACGTGACCCCGTCGACCTCGCCGCCGACGACGTCTTCGATGACCCGGACCAGCTCGGCGAGGGCCGAGTCGTCGTCCGTCGACAAGCCGACGAGGACCTTGTGGATGCTCCGCACGGCCTCGTGCTCGTCGACGAACCTCCGGTCGTTCCGGTGCGCCATGATCTGGATGTAGAGCACCACCATGGACCAGACCGACCCCGCCGGCCACCGTCTGGCCCGGACGCCGGTGAGGTACCTCACCACCTGGTCGGCCGTCCACAGCGCGAACACGTCGGAGCTCCACAGGTCGGCGGGGAGCCGCTGCATGCACACCGTGATGTCGGCCTGCGGGACCACGACGGCCTGCTCGCGCACCAACGGCCACAGCTCCTCGGTCGGGACCCCACCCGGGCCGGCGCGGTCGATGGCGTCCTGGCACTCGACCGACCAGGCCAGCCCCTCGAAGGTCCGCGCCCACCACTCGATGTCCAGGACCGTGACCCGGGGGTCCCAGCAGCCCTGGCACTTCACCTCGACGCAGTAGTCGGCGACATCGATCTCGTCGTCGTGGACGAACCCGTCGTCCTCGTGGGCCATGTCGGACACCGGCTGCCCCCTCGAGTCGGGCCGCTCGACCCGACACCCGGGCCGATCGGCGAGAAGCTCCTTCACCAGTACGTCCACGTCCACAACTGTACGTAGGCGTACGTGCGTGGCCACTGTGACCCAGGGCACGCCGTCCTGTCAACCCCCGCCACGTCAGATGCCCCGTCTCAGAGACGGGAGCGGACGGCCCAGAGGGCGGGGAAGGACGGGCGGAAGAGGGTGGCGCGCAGGTAGGAGGCGCCGGAGGAGCCGCCGGTGCCGAGGCGATCGCCGATGGTGCGCTCGACCATCTTCACGTGCCGGTACCGCCACTCCTGCAGGCCCTCGTCCAGGTCGACCAGGTGCTCGGCCACCTGGGCGGCGCCGCCGTCGGCCTCGTACACGGCGACGAGGACGGCCTCGACGTCGTCGCCCACCTCGAACCCCGCCGTCCCGAGGTAGACGAGGAAGGAGCTCCAGAGCGGCGCCCCGAGGACGGCCTCGACCTGGCGGAACTGGGCGCTCTGGAACCCGCTGGCGCGGTCGAGCCGGGCCCGGAAGCCGCTGAACTGGCGGGGCGTCATGGTCTCGAGCACGTCGATCTGGGCGACGACGACCTTGAGGATGGTCAGGATCCGCCGCAGCGTGTGCAGCGCCGGCGACGTCTCCCCCGCCTCCAGCCGGACCTGCAGGTGGGCCAGCTCGTGGAGGAGCTGCTTGAACCACAGCTCGTAGACCTGGTGGACGACGATGAAGAGGTGCTCGTCGTGCTCGTCCGAGCGGGGCCGCTGGGCCCCCAGCACCTCGTCGAGCGCCAGGTACGACGCGTAGGTGACCGCCGGATCGGGCTCGCTCACCCCGCCGGTCTACCCGAACGGGCGGGTCAGGGCCGGCGGACCCAGGTGCGGAAGCGGAGCGAGGTCGTCCCCATCTCGGCGTTCCAGGTCGGGCCGAGCAGCACCAGGCTCTGACCGTCCTGGGCCTGGCCCAGCTGGCAGCCGAGCGAGAGCTGCGGGGCGGCGACGACGATGGCGTAGCGCGTCCCCTGGGTCACCGGGGCCGGCGTCGACAGGGCGATGGGGCTCAGGCCGTCGTCGCCCACGGTCCCCTCCGTCGCCGTGCCCGTGCCGAGGATCGCGCCGGTCGGGCTGTCGCCGCTCAGGGCCTTGATCGAGATCGTCAGCGCGCTGCCACCGGGACCGCCCATCCCGCCGAAGCAGACGGCGTCGAGGTCGACCGTCTCGATGCGGCCGGTGACGCCGGCGGTGAACACCTGCGCCGCCGCCGTGAAGGGCCCCGACGGGCTGAGCATCAGCACCTCGCCCGACGTGCCGGTGACGGCCTGGTCGACCTCGGGGACGGGGTCCGGCCCGATGCGCTGGGCCACGGGCTCGCCCGGGCTGTCCTCCCAGTCCGCGGTGCCCTCGTAGACGGCGACGATCTGGTACGGGCCGTCGGGGAGCCTGGGCTTCCAGGTGGCCAACCCCCGGACCAGGGGGACCGTCCGCACGACGCTGCCGGCCTTGAAGGTCACCGTGCCCGTGGGCGTACCCGCCGCCGGGGCGACGGGGGCCACCCGGGCGGTGAGCTTGGCGACCGTGCCCGTCGCCACCTGGGGCTTGAGCGACCGCACCACGGTGGTGGTGTTGGCCCGGCGCACGTCGATCGACGCCGCGTGCGACGTGGCGCCGGCGTAGCGGCTGTCGCCGGAGTAGACGGCGGTGATCGTGTGCTCGCCGGCCGGGAGCGACCGGAGCCACGCCGTGCCCGAGCCCCGCGGGACGGCACTGGCCCGCAGCGGCACCGAGGCGACGGTGGTCGTGCCGTCGAGCACGATCGCCACCGTGCCCGTGGGCCGGGCGGTCTGGGTCGGCTCGACCAGGACCCTCGCGTCGACGGCCTCCGAGAACCTGATCGACCGGTCGCCGAGGGACAGGTTCACCCGGGACGGGGAGACCGCGGCCCCGGCCGGGGCGCCCCCTCCGACCACCGCCCCCGCCATCGCCAGGCCGACCAGCACGCACACCCTCACCACTCGCACCCTCCGCATGCCGCCATGGAACCCTGGTGCGAAACTTCTGTCAAGTCTTCAGACAGAAGTTTGGAGAAGGCCTGGATGTGGAGCCCGAGAAGGGAATCGAACCCTTGACCTTCTCATTACGAGTGAGACGCTCTGCCGACTGAGCTACTCGGGCGAGGCAGGGAACCCTAGCCCCCGGCAGAGGGTGCGAGAAGACGGGTTCGGAACAGGTCGAGCACCTGGTCGAGGGCGTCACGGGTGGGTGTGCCCTCGCGATCCTGGAGGTCGTCGGTGAGCACCGAGTGGGCCTTCGCCGTGTGTCCCCACGGGTTGTCCTTGGACGAGTCGATCTCGACGCCGACGAAGCGGTCGCCGAGGAGCCGCCGCAGCGTCACGAAACGCTCCGGGGGCGACAGGGCGTCGCCGGTGAAGCGCAGGCCGATCACCGTCAGGTCCTTGGCGGCACAGGCCTCGACCATGGCTGCCTCGTCCGCGGGCGACAGGCCGATGGCCGCCTTGCCCTTCTTCGTGATCCCGAACGGCAGCGACGGCTGCGACAGGACGGGGGCCAGGACCGGGGCGTCGGCGATCATGCCCAGGGCGAAGCCACCCGTGAAGCACATGCCCACGACGCCGATGCCGGGTCCGCCCCACTCGTCGTGGAGCTGGCGACCGAGGGCCCGCAGCCAGTCCATCACCGGTGAGGTCCGGCCGGTGGCGAGGACGGTGAACTCCCGGGACACGCAGGCCGGGACGATGCTGCTCACGATGTCGGGCACGGCCGAGCGGCCCCCGGAGCGGAACGGGTCCCGGCCGGGCACACCGAACAGGTGGGGCAGCGCCACCGAGCAGCCCATGTCGACGACCCGGCGGGCGAAGCCGACGACCTCGGGTGTGATGCCGGGCATCTCGGCGATGACGACCACACCGGGGCCCGAGCCGGCCCGGTACACGGCGCGGGTCGTCCCCTCGTGGGTGAAGACCGTCCGCTCGAAGCCGTCGAGCTCGACGTCGCTGGGTGCCATGACCGGCGACCCTATGCCTCATGAGCGGACGTCCCCGGCCGACGTCTGACCCGTGAGACGACCGTCCCTGCAGCCGACCGGCCGGCGGCGCGAGACTCCGGTCACGTCGCACCAGCAGGACGGGTGATGGAGACCTCGGCGAGCACCCCCGGCAGCCCCACCGCGAGCCCGGTCCTCTGCGGCCCGGCCCTCGATGCCACGCGAGCCCGCCTGTTCGCCCTGTCCGACACGGCCATGGCCATCGTCGGCCCCGACCACGTCGTGGTCGAGGTCAACCCCGCCCTGTGCGCGGTGCTGGCCCGCGGCCCCGAGGAGATCGTGGGCCGGCCCCTGCTCGACCTGGTCCAACCCGAGCACCGGACCCTCACCGCCGAGTGGCTCGATCGCTGCGCCCGGGGCGACACGGCGCCGATCCACGTCGAGTCGCACGTCGGCCGGCGGGACCACCGGCGCTGGTTCACCACCGACGGCCACGCCGTCGCCGGCCCCGACGGGCGGGTCGACGCCTACGTCATCACCATCGCCGAGTCGACCACCACCCGCCGTCTCACCGGCGCCCTGGCCTCGGCCCAGGTCGACATGGCCAGCCTCGTCGACCGCATGCCGGTGGCGGTCGTCCGCCTGGGCGCCGACGACACCGTCACCCTGTGGAACCCCGCCGCCGAGGACATGCTCGGCTGGCTGGCCGACGAGGTGGTCGGCGGGCCGCTCCCCGCCCTCGGCGACGGCGGCCGCGAGCTGCGGGCGCGCACCATCGCCGGCGAGCCGCTCGACGGCGCCCACATCAGGGGGGTCGACGTCACCGGGTGCCCGGTCGACCTGCGGGCGTGGACCACGGCCATGGACGCCGCCGGCCACCCCGACGACGACGCCGAGGTCGTGGTGCTGCTCGTCGACGTCACCGAGGAGGTGGCGGTCGATCGCGCCGTGCGGGAGAGCGAGCACCGCTGGCGGACCCTCCTCCAGAACATCTCCGACACCGTCACCGTGGTCGGCGCCGACGGCCGGATCATCAGCACCACCGGCCAGGTCGCCAGCATCCTCGGCTACCCGGCCGACTCCTGGGCCGGCCGCGCCTTCGACGAGCTGATGCACCCCGACGACGTGGCCCGGCTGGCCCCGCTGATCCAGCAGGTGCTCGACGAGCCGGGGCAGCCGATCACCGCCGAGGCCCGGCTGCGCCACCAGGACGGGTCGTGGGTCGACGTCCGGGCCGACGTCGTCAACCTCCTCGACGACCCGACCGTCGGCGGCGTGGTGCTGACCACCCGCAACATCACCGAGCAGAAGCGGGCCGAGGACCTCGTCGCCGGTCAGACCGCCATCCTCGAGCTGATCGCCGGGGCCACCCCGCTCGACGACGTGCTGGAGGCGATCGCCGCCATGGTCGAGGACCACGACGACGGCGCCCAGGTGGCGGTCGCCCTCGTCGACGGGCCCCGCCTGCGGCCCCGCGCCCGTCACGGCCGCGGCCCGGGGCCGACCCTGCGGGCCGCCCTCGGCGAGGTCGAGGTGACCCCCGCGCTGCACAGCGCCGCCGGCGCCGGACACGGCGTGACCCTGGTCCGCCACATCGACGATCCCACGATCTCCGACGTGATGCGCCCCGCCCTCGAGGCCGCCGGCGTGCAGACCGTCTGGTGGGCACAGGTCGTCCCCGCCGACAGCGACCAGGCCGTGGCCGCCCTCGTCTCCTTCCACGGCGATCGGAGGCCGCCGTCACCCCACGCCCTGCGGGCGGCCGAGATCGGCTGCACCCTGGTCGCCATCGCCCTCGAGCGCCACGCCGCGGTCGCC
>DASVEC010000070.1:0-17744 GCA_036380755.1 Iamia sp.
GACGCCCCCTCGCCCAGGTGCTCCTGGACCAGGTCGAGCCCGGTGATGCCGACGTGCGCCTGCTCGGCGTCGAGCATCGACGGGATGTCGGTGGCCCGGGCCAGCAGCACGTGGACGTCGTCGAAGCCCTGGACGTGGGCCTCGTAGGACCGGGCACCCCGCGTGCGGCGCACGGGGATGAGGCACTGCTCGAACAGGCGCTCGACGCCGTCGGACAGCGAGCCCTTGCTGGGCAGGCAGAGGATCAGCGGGCCGTCAGCCATCGAGGGCCTCCCGGACGACGGCGGCCACGTCGTCGAGCGTGGCGGCGCGCGGCCGTGCCGAGCGGAGGTCGGTGACGGTGATGCCGCCGTCGGCCCCGACCACGACGAGGACGGGGACGCCCTCGTCGCGCGCCGTGCCCTCGGGGTCGGAGCCCCCCAGACGACAGGCCAGGCCGTCGGCTCGGAGGGCGCTGGCCACGGCGACGCACCTCGTCGCCGAGACGCCGTCGACGGCCGGGGCGATGACGGCGACGACCGTGGGCGTGGCCTCGGCCGGTGGCATCCGGTCCATCAGGTGCTCGACGGCGAGGCCGAAGCCCACACCGGGCACCGGACCGAGCCCGGTGAGCCGGTCGACCAGGTCGTCGTAGCGGCCCCCGGCGCACAGCGGCTCGGCCGGGTTCTCGGGGTCCTCGATCTCGAAGATGAACGACGTGTAGTAGTCGATGCCCCGCCGGAGCCCGAGACGCATGGTGACCGTCGCCGGGTCGATGCCGTAGGCGGCGAGCATCTCGACCCGCCGCCGCCACGAGACGACCAGGTCCGCCAGGGCGGCGCTGTCCAGATCGTCGGCCAAGGCGGCCACCTGGTCGAGGCCCTCGGTCAGTGGCGCCTCGACGGCCAGCAGGGCGCGCAGGGCCCGATCGACGCCCTCGGGCACGGGCTCGGCGGGTCGAGCGGTCGAGCGGCTGACGAGGCGGGCGGCGATCTCCTCGGCCGTCCGGACGCCGAGGGCCTCGGGCTCGAGCCCACCGATGATGCGATCGAGCAGCTCGGCCCGCAGCGAGGCCGGGAGCTGGGCGACCAGCTCGTCGAGCTCCGAGCCCTCGTCGGGCTCGGCCGGACCCTGAAGGGCGCGGTCGAGAAGGGCGGCGAGGTCGTCGGGATCGCCCGCGGCGCGGGACAGCGCGTCGCTGGCGATGAGCCACGGGGTCCGGACCGCGGCCTGGAGGAAGCCGATGTCGCTCACCACCAGCCGCCCCGGCGTCACCCCGTGCTCGACCAGGCTGGCCCGGGCGAGGGCCAGCACCTCGGCGTCGGCCAGCTCGGTGTCCGTCGCGCCGAGGAGCTCGACGCCCGCGTGGGTGAGCTGCCGGGCCCCGCCGTCGGCCGGGGTGGCGTACCGGAAGGCGGGTCCGACGTAGTAGGCGCGCAGCTCGGCGGGCGCGTCGGGTCGGCGCCGGCCGTAGAGACCGACGGTCGGGATGGTGAGCTCGGGCCGGAGGCACAGCTCGCGCCCGCCGGGGTCGGTGAAGATGTACATGTGCCGGCGGATGTCCTCGCCCGAGCGGTCGAGGAAGGGCACCGCGGTCTCGAGGACGGGCGGCACGACGGGGGTGAACCCGTAGCGCTGGAACAGCTCGCGCAGCGAGGCGGCGACCTGCTCGGCTCGCACCGCCTCGGCCCCGCAGGAGTCCTCGATGCCGGGCACCGGCCCCTCGGTCATGACTCCACGATCTCCCGCACCACGGCGACGAGCTGGTCGCGGGCGACGGTCCGCTGGGCCGAGCGGTCGGCGCGCCACTCGTCCCGGTCGGTGATCTCCTTGGACCGCTCGGCCCCGGCGACGAGGTCCTTGAGCTGCACCTCGCCGGCGGCGAACTCGTCCTCGCCGGCGATCACGGCCACCGGGGCGGAGCGCTTGTCGGCGTACTTCATCTGCTTCTGGAAGCCCTGCGTGCCCTGGTACAGCTCGGCCCGGATGCCGGCCGCCCGCAGCTCGTCGACCATCGCCTGGTAGTCCGGCAGCCGATCGCGGTCCATCACGGTGACGACCACGGGGCCGCGGGCTCGGGTCTCGTCGGCCCGCTGGCTGCGCAGGGCGGCGAGCAGGCGGTCGACGCCGATGCTCGCCCCGCAGGCGGGGACGGCCTGGCCGGTGAAGCGGCGCACGAGGTCGTCGTAGCGCCCACCGCCGGCGACGGATCCGAACTGCCGGGGCCGGCCCTTCTCGTCGAGCGTCGCGAAGGTGACGACGGCCTCGAAGACGGGGCCGGTGTAGTAGGCGAGGCCCCGCACGACGCTGGGATCGAACACGACCTGCGGCCGGGCGTCGGACCCGCCGAGCAGGCGGTCGATGGCGACCAGCTCGTCGACACCCTCGCGTCCGACCGGGTCGTCGCCCACCAGCTCGGCCAGGGCGGCGACGACCTCGTCGCGCGACCCGCCGCCGCTGTCGATGAAGCGCAGCACCAGCTCGATCTGGTCGTCGGCCAGGTTCGCGCCCGGCACCACCGCGCCCGAGGAGTCGGTGCGGCCGGGGCCGAGGAGCTCGGCCACCGCCGTGCGGCCCAGCCGGTCGAGCTTGTCGACCGAGCGGAGCACCTCGAGCTGCTTGCCGGGATCGTCGACCCCGCTGCGGGACAGGATCCCGGTCAGGACCTTGCGGTCGTTGACCCGGATCTCGTGCTGATCGGGGCCGAGGCCCACGTTGGTGAGGGCGGTCGAGAGGAGAGCGCACGCCTCGGCGTCGACACCCATCGAGGCGCTGCCGACCGTGTCGAAGTCGCACTGGGAGAACTGCCGGAAGCGGCCGGGACCGGGCTTCTCCCGCCGCCACACCGGGCCGTACTGGTAGCGCCGGAATGGAGTCGGCAGGTCCTGGCGGTTCTGGGCCACGAACCGGGCCAGCGGCGCGGTGAGGTCGTAGCGCAGCGCGATCCACTGCTCGTCGTCGTCCTGCAGGGCGAACACGCCCTCGTCGGGCGCCTCCTCGTCGGGGAGGTTCTTGCCCAGGGCGTCGAGATACTCGAAGGAGGGCGTCTCCAGCGGCTCGAACCCGAACAGCCGGTAGGTGGCCAGGATCGCCTCGATGGCCTCGGCCCGCTCGATCACGGCGTCCGCCGTGGCGTCGGCGAAGCCGAGCGGCAGCCGCGCCTTGGGGCGTCCGGGATCTGGCACGGGTCTTCCTCTTCCTGGGCGGGCCGCCGGCCATCCTGGTGCCCACCCGACCAGGGCGGCAAGCCGGTTCGGGGCCGGAGCGACCACGCTGGACGGGTGGCCGAGCCCGACCGTCGCGACATCGTGATCTCCCGTCTGGGCGCGGCGGGGTGCATCGCACCCGAGGAGGAGGCGGCTGTGATGCTCGCCGCCGACCCCGACCACTCGACCCTGGAGGCGTGGCTGCGCCGTCGGGAGCAGGGCGAGCCGCTGGCCTGGATCGTGGGCTCGACGGTGTTCGGCGGCCGCCGGCTCCGCATCGAGCCCGGCGTCTACGTCCCCCGCCCGCAGAGCGAGGAGCTGGCGCGCCGGGCGGCCGCCGTGCTGCCGGCCGGCGGAACCCTCCTCGACCTCGGCACCGGATCGGGAGCGGTGGCCGCCGCCGTCGCCTCGCTCGCGCCGTCGGCCTCGGTGATCGGCCTCGACCTCTCCCCGGCGGCGGCGCGCTGCGCCCGGTCCAACGGCGTCCCTGCCGCGGTCGCCGACCTGGCCGTGGTGCCGATCCGGCCGGCCTCGGTCGACGTGGTCGTCGCCGTCGCCCCCTACGTCCCCACCGATGCCCTCCGCCTCCTGCCGCCCGACGTCCAGCGGCACGAGCCTCGCCTGGCCCTCGACGGCGGGACCGACGGTCTCGACCTGGTCCGGGCCGTGGGCCGCACCGCGGCCGGCGCCCTCCGTCCGGGTGGGTGGCTGCTGGTCGAGCTCGGCGCCGACCAGGACGTCTTCCTCGGACCCGACCTCGCCGCCGCCGGCTTCTCCGAGCCGGAGACCTGGACCGACGAGGACGGCGACCTCCGCGGCCTGGCGGTCGTCAGGGCTCGACGACGGTGACCGGGACGAGGGTGGGGTCGGTGGTGCCGTCGCCCAGCCGGCCGAACTGATTGACCCCCCAGCAGCGGGCGGTGCCGTCGGCCCGGACGGCGCACGTGTGGGAGGACCAGGCCGAGATGGCGGCGACCTCGCTCAGACCGGAGACGACGACCGGGACCGACGAGTTGGTGCCGGTGCCGTCGCCGAGGTTCCCGCCCCAGTTCGTGCCCCAGCAGCGGGCGGTGCCGTCGTCCAGACCGGCGCAGGTGTAGCCGTTCCCGGCGCTGATGGCGGTGGCGCCGGTCAGCCCGGCGACGGTGACCGGGAGGAGGGAGCCGGTGGTGGTGCCGTCGCCCAGCGCGCCAGTGGAGTTGAGGCCCCAGCAGCGAGCCGTGCCGCCCTCGAGGAGCGCACACGAGTGCGAGCCGCCGGCGGTGATCGCGGCGGCGGCGTCGACACCGTCGACGGGGACCGGCGTGGCCGATGAGAAGCTCGAGAAGCCGCCGCCGAGCTCGCCGCTGCTGTTGTTCCCCCAGCAGCGGGCGGTGCCGTCTTCGATGACCGCACAGGTGTGGAAGGTGCCCGCGCTGAGGGCGGTGACATCGGCCAGGCCGGTGACGCTGACGGGGGTGGTCGAGCCGCCGGAGGCGGTGCCCAGCTGTCCGAAGACACCGTTCCCCCAACAGCGCACGGTGCCGTCGTCGATGAGGGCGCACGCGTGGATGAGGCCCGTGGTGATGGCGACGGCACCCGTGAGGCCGGACACGGGCACGGGGATCGAGGAGTCCGTGGCGGCGCCGTTGCCCAGCTGCCCGCTGGTGCCGTATCCCCAGCAGCTGACGGTTCCACCATCGATGAGGGCGCAGGTGAAGCGCCCGCCGCCCGCGATGGCGGTGACGTCGCTCAGCCCGGCGACGGTGACCGGGAGTGAGGAGTCGGTGGTCGTGCCGTCCCCCAGCTGGCCGCCGGCGTTGTTGCCCCAGCATCGAGCGGTGCCGTCGAGGGAGACGGCGCAGCTGTGCTCGTCGCCGACGGCGATGGTGTGAAGGTCGTCGAGCGGAGCCCGCACGACGGTGACGGCGGTCGAGGCCGGGTCGCCGGCGGCGTACTCGGCGTCGCCGGAGTAGGTGGCGGTGACCGGGTGGTCGCCGAGGGGCAGCGCCGGTCGCCACGTGGCCACGCCGTTGGCGTTGACCTTGACGACGCCGCTGCGAGTCCCGGCCGTGAACCGGACGGTGCCGGTCGGGCGGAGGGCCGTGTTGGCCGGCGCCGCCGGGCGCACCACGGCCCGGAGCTCGGCCGTCTGATCGACCGGGACGGGGGTGGCCGTCGGGGCGACGGTGGTGGTCGTGGGCGCCTTCGCCACCGTGATGGTGACGGCGTTGGACGTTCCCGGCGCGATGACGACGTCGCCGTCGTAGGCCGCGGTGATGGTGTGCGGACCCGGTGTCAGCGCCGCGGTGGTGAAGGTCGTGATGCGGGTCGTGGCGGTGGCCGTGCCGAGCGGCGTGTCGCCGTCGAGGAACCGCACCGTGCCGCCCCGGGGGGCGCCACCGCCGCGGGGCGTGATCGACACCGACAGCCGAAGGGCCTGGGTCCAGACGGTCGAGCCCGGGGAGGCCGACAGCACGATCGCCTTGGCGTTGGGCGGCGCCGCCCCCGCCGGAGCCACGCCGCCCCTGTCGAGGCCCATGACCGCCACCACCACGAGCACACCCACGATCGAGATCCGCCGGAGCATCACACCCACCTTCCGCCTCACGACACCACTGATGGTGACCGGTTCACCACCAAGAGCGCTGGACAGTACCGCTTCCCGTCACCCTCGGTACGATCGGCGGCCCGGACGGTCATGGCGACGCCGGTGATGAGGGACGGGGGTCCGGGATGGGCCGACTGAGAGCATTCGTCGTGGCGACGGTCGTCGCCGCAACCGTCGCGGGCGTCGGTCCCGGCACCGCCCCGCCCGCGGGCGCGGTCGTCGACCCGACGCCGACCATCGACCCCATGAACCGGGCGTCGGTGTGGGCGGCGTACCAGTCCAGCCTGGTCGAGGCGCAAGGGGTGCCGGTCGGGTGGACCGGGAACACGTCGACTTGCACCGAGGGCACCGAGTCGGCGGCGTCGATCGAGGCCACGCAGGCCGCCGTCAACTTCTACCGGGGCCTGACCGGCCTGCCCGGTCTCACGGTCGACACCGCCGGGAACGTCGATGCCATGCGCGCCGCCCTCCTCCAGGCGGCCAACGCGGACAAGGGGCTCAACCACTTCCCGCCGTCGACTTGGACGTGCTGGACCCAGGCGCGGTACGACGCCTCGGGCAACCACAACCTGGCGACGTTCCCTGCTGCCCAGGGGGTCCAGCTGTTCATGGTCGATCCCGCCGACAGCAACGACTTCGCCGGCCACCGCAACTGGCTCCTACACCCCCGGGGCACCTCGTTCTCCACCGGCTCGACCTCGAGCTACCTCGCCCTCGACGTGCACACGTCGGGTTCGGTGCCGGCAGGGGTCGACTGGATCGCCTGGCCCAACGAGGGCTTCGTCCCCAAGGCGATCGTCCAGCCCTACCTCTGGTGGACGAAGACGCTCTTCTCGATCCGCAACGCGGCGCAGTCGTACGACTACTCGGCCGCCACGGTGACGGTGAAGGTCGGCGGCACGAGCCTGCCGGTCGAGATCCGGGACCGGGTCAACCAGCTCACCTGGTACACGACGCTTCCGGCCGACTGGGGCTCGTCGGGCGACGTGAAGATGGACATCACCGTGTCGGGCATCAAGACCGCCGGTGGGGCGGCCGTCCCCAACCACAGCTACTCGAGCACCGCCATCACGTCCGGCACGACCGCCACCGCGCCCGGCGCGCCCACCGGCGTCGGCGCCACGGCCGGCAACGGCCAGGCCACCGTCTCGTGGACGGCGCCGGCCTCCAACGGCGGATCCGCCATCACCGGCTACAAGGTCACCCCCTACAAGGGCCTCACCGCTCAGACCCCCCAGAGCTTCAGCGGCACCGGCACCACCAAGACCGTCACTGGCCTCACCAACGGCACCGCCTACACCTTCAAGGTGCAAGCCGTGAACGCCGTCGGCACCGGTCCCCTCTCGACGGCCTCCGCCGCCGTCACCCCCGTCACCACACCGGGCGCACCCACCGGTGTCACCGCCACGGCCGGGAACCACCAAGCCACCGTGTCGTGGACAGCGCCGGCGAACGGCGGGTCGGCCATCACCGGCTACAAGGTCACGCCCTACATCGGCGCCTCGGCCCAGACCGCCCAGAGCTTCTCCGGCACCGGCACGAGTCGCGCCGTCACCAACCTCGCCAACGGCACCGCCTACACCTTCAAGGTGCAGGCGGTGAACGCCGTCGGCACCGGCGCCCTCTCGGCCGCGTCCAACGCGGTCACGCCGATGGGCACCGCCCCGCCGTACGCGCCCTACAGCTCGTGGTCGCACCTGGTCGACCAGCTGTACCGGCAGCTGCTCGGCCGGTTGCCGACTGGCATCGAGCGGAGCAACTGGGTGGCGACGCTCGAGACCGGCACCCCCGGTCCGGGGGGCCTGGTGGAGAACCTGCGCCAGTCGACCCACCATCGGAACGTGGTCGATCAGGTCACCCGCCTCTACCGGGCCTACTACCTGCGCATCCCGGACAAGGGCGGTCTCGAGTACTGGATCGCCCAACGTCTCGGCGGCCGGTCGATGGCGTCGATCTCCGACTTCTTCTCCCGCGCCCAGGAGTTCGTCGACATGTACGGCTCGCGCACCACCGCCGAGTTCGTCACGCTCGTCTACGACAACGTCCTCGGCCGCCAGGGCAGCCCCAACGAGAAGCAGTACTGGATCGACGAGATCGCGTCGGGCCGGCGCAGCCGCGGCTCGGTGATGCTCGGGTTCTCCGAGTCGGCCGAGCACAAGACCGCCCAGGCCAGCGAGACCACGGTCTCGGTCCTCTACATCCTCTGGCTCGACCGGGCCCCGACGACCCAGGAGTTCACCAACGGGGTGAACGCCCTCGACGGTGGCATGAGCGTCACCGACTACGCCGAGACCCTCCTCCCCCACGCCGCCATCCTCCCCTAGAGGTTCCTCCGTCGACGTTGTCGGCGATGCGATCGCGATATATCGTGATTGCATCGCAACCGATCGTCGAAGGAGACGAACCATGCACGATCACACCCACCCCACCCCTCCCTTCGAGGCCTGGGCGGCCGGGGGCCCCGGCTCCCGGCGCCGTGGCCGCGGCGGTCGTGGCCCCGGCCGCTTCGGCGGCGGACCGGGCGGCTTCGGCGGGCCCCCCTTCCGGGGCGGCCACCGCCGGGCCCGGCGCGGCGACGTCCGCGCCGCCATCTTGGCCCTGCTCACCGAGCGCCCCATGCACGGCTACGAGATCATCGGCGAGCTCGAGCAGCGCACCGAGGGGGCGTGGCGGCCCAGCCCCGGCTCGGTCTACCCGACCCTCCAGATGATGGAGGAGGAGGGTCTGGTCGTCGCCGAGGAGACCGACGGCAAGCGCCGCTTCGGCCTCACCGACGCCGGCAAGACCGAGGCCGAGACCCGCGAGGGCCCGACCCCCTGGGAGGCGCTGCTCGTCGACAGCGGCGACGAGGCCCTCAACCTGCGCGAGGCCATGGGCAGCACCATGCAGGCGCTCAAGCAGATCTTCCGGGTCGGCACGCCGACCCAGCAGGCCAAGGCGGTCGAGATCCTCACCGACACCCGGCGCCGGCTCTACGAGATCCTCGCCACCGACGACGAGGACTGACATCTTCGGCCCACCTGCCCACCACCCGTCCGCTTGACCGGTGGGTCAAGGTAGGTTCGGGCCGTGAAGCAGGAGAAGGAGGAGGCCTCCGAGGAGGTCGTGGAGGTGGCCCCCGGCATCCGCCGGCTGCAGCTGCCCATCGACTTCACCGGTCTCGGCCACGTGAACTGCTACGCCCTGGAGGACGCCCGGGGCGTGACCCTGGTCGACCCGGGCCTCCCCGGTCCGGAGTCGTGGGCGGCGCTGCAGAGCCGCCTGGCCACGGCCGAGATCCCGCTGGCGCGGGTCCACACCGTCGTGGTGACCCACTCGCACCCGGACCACTTCGGCTCGGCCGGCCTCCTGGCCGAGCAGACCGGCGCCGACATCGTCACCTTCGAGCGCTTCCGCACGTTCTTCGACGTCAACGACCTCGACGAGAGCGAGCTCGAGACGGCCGACCCGGCCACCGCCGACGACCCCGAGGCGGCCCGCATCCCGCTCGCCCTGCGCCTGCCGCGGCCGTCGCCGTGGGGTGGGACGCCGCTCGGTCCGCCCCCCGAGCGGCTGGCCGAGATGCGCAAGCGGGGCGCCGAGGCCGCCCGCTGGTTCAAGGCCCCCAAGCCCACCGTCCGGGTGGCCGACGACCAGCGCATCACCCTGGGCGGGCGCGAGTGGATCGGGCTGTTCACCCCCGGCCACACCGACGACCACCTCTGCCTCTTCTCCGAGGAGGACGGCGTGCTGTTGGCCGGCGACCAGGTGCTGCCCACCATCACCCCGCACGTCTCGGGCTACCTCACCGAGGACTCCCTCGCCCGCTACGTCGACTCGCTCGACCGGCTGGCCGGGCTGGCCGACGTGCAGGTCGTGCTCCCCGCCCACGGGCACCCCTTCGTCGACCTGACCAAGCGGGTCAAGGAGATCAAGGACCACCACGACGAGCGGCTCGACGAGCTCCTGCGCATCAGCGCCGAGCTGGGTGAGGCCAGCGTCGCCGACATCTCGCACCAGCTCTTCGCCCCCCGCTCGTGGGGGGCGATGGCCGAGGACGAGACCTACGCCCACCTCGAGCACCTGCGAACCCACGGTCGGGCCCAGGTCCGCGAGGAGGCCGGCGTCCTCCTCTACCGCACCTGAGCCGCACCCCGACCGAACTCGGGGGAGTAGACGCCCAGTTTCGGGCGCTTACTCCCCCGAGTTCGCAGGCGTGAGTGTCTGACGTACGGGATCGAGCCCGTCGGCCATGGACGGTCTCATCGATCCGCGGTCCACTTCTCCCATGAGCACCGTGATCGTCCTCACCGTCGTCGCCGCCGTGATGGGCGGCCTGGTCGCCGGGGTCTTCCTGGCCTTCTCCACCTTCGTCGTCCAGGGGATCGACCGGGCGCCGGCCCCGGCCGCCATCACCGCCATGCAGGGCATCAACGTCACCGCCCCGCACCCCCTCTTCATGCTCCCGCTGTTCGGGGGCCCGCTCGTCGGTCTGGCCGCCGCCGTCCTGGCGCTCACCGGTGACGGGGACGTGGCCGACGGGTGGGTCGTCGCCGGCGCGGTGGCGGGGTTCGTCCCCGCGGTGATGACGGCGGCCTTCCACATCCCCCGGAACAACGCTCTCGATCGGCTCGACCCGGCCGCGCCCGACGCCGCCGCCACGTGGACCCGCTACGTGCGCGAGTGGGTCGGCGGCAACCACGTGCGCACCCTCGGCGCCCTCGCCGGCTCGGTGGCGATGACGGTCGCGCTGGTGGCCTAGCGGGTGGCGGCCCGCCCGGCCGCGCGGCCGGCCGCCAGCGCGGTGGCCAGCGCGGGGGGCCGCTCGCCGCCGTCGGTGGGCGGGAGCGTGGTCAGCGTGGTGATGCGGGTGGCCAGCTCGGGCCCGAAGAGGGTGGCGTGGCGCTGGAGGGCCTCGCGGTCGTCGAGCCCGGCGATGGCGTCGGCCGCGGCGCGGGTGCCGACGCCCTGCTCCATGAACAGCGCGAACAGGTCGGAGACCAGCTGGGCCTGCTGCTCGTGGACGAACCCGAGGGCAGGCTCGTCGAGGACGTAGACGGCGGTGAGCTGCTTCAGCACCTGGGTCGTGGCCGCGGCGACCGGCGTGGCCCGCGCTCGCGGCGGGCCGTCATGGTCGACCACGAACTCGTTGACGAGGAGGTCGAGCATGGCCCCGCCGGCGCGGAACGACGGCCAGCGGGTGACGTCGGCCGGGCGCGAGCGGCTGAAGTCGAGGAACACGTCGAGACCGTGGGCCATCGCCGCCGGATCGATCGATCCCGAGTCGGCCAGGGCGAGGAACCGCTCCCGCTCGTCGGGGTCGGCCTGGAGGGCGGCCAGCGGGATGGCGCCGCCGGCGGTGAAGTCCTCGACGTCGTGGACGGCGTAGCTGATGTCGTCGGCCCAGTCGACGATCTCGGCCTCCAGCGACCGGCCGCCGGTGGGCGGGCCGGCGCTGGCGAACTCGAACTGCGTGCGCTCGCTGGCGTAGGCGCCCCACGCCGACCAGCGGGCGTCGTCGGGCCCGTCGGCCCCCTCGCCCCGGTACCACGGGTACTTGAGGTTGGCCCGCAGCGTCGCCCGGGTGAGGTCGAGGCCGGGCTCGGACCGGTCGTGGTCGCCCGCCACCAGGACCCGGAAGGCCTGGGCGTTGCCGTTGAACCCCTCGTCGTCGCCGGCGTCGAGCAGCAGCTGGTCGAGGGTCCGCTCGCCGAGGTGGCCGAAGGGCGGATGGCCGATGTCGTGGGCCAGCCCGGCCGCCTCCGCCACCTCGGGATCGAGGCCTCCGAGGGCGACGATCGCCTCGGCCAGCGCCGGGTCGGCGGCGGCCGAGCGCCCGAGCGCCTCGGACAGCCGGCGGGCGATCTGGGCGACCTTCAGCGAGTGGGTGAGCCGGTTGTGGACGGCCCCGGAGGCGAGGGGCGACAGGACCTGGGTGACCCCGGCCAGTCGGTGCAGGGCCCGCGAGTAGAGGATCCGATCGCGGTCGCGGGCGCCGGGCGACCGGGCATCGTCGTGCCCTCGCTCGCCGTGGAACCGGTCGTCCCGCATGCGATCTGTCTACCCGACCCCCGCGCGAGCGCCACGCATGCGGGCACTGCCGGCGCTCACATCTCGCCGGTGTGCTCGGCCAGCGCCGTCAGGGCGCCGCGCAGGTGGGCGAAGCGCTCCGGACCGAGGACCTCGAGGACGGACACCTCGGCCCGCCGCGCTTGATCGACGATGGTGGCGTCGAGCTCGCGGCCCTTGGCGGTGAGCCGGACGACGCGGGCCCGCCCGTCGAGGGGGTGGGGCTCGCGAGCGAGGTACCCGCTCCGCTCGAGGTGATCGAGCAGGCCGTTCACCGACTGCTTGGTGATGTGCAGCTTGTCGGCGATGTCGGACGGCCGCTGCCCCTCGGGCGACGGGTAGCGGAAGACCCCGATGTGCGCCGGCGTGATGTCGTCGAACCCGGAGGCCATGACGCCAGCCAGGATCTGGCCGTAGGTGAACCGGGCGCCCAGGCGCATCAGCGCACCGACGTAGGGCGCCTCGGTCGAGACGTCGCTTGACACGATGGTCAGTCTAGCGTACTACTTGGTAAGGAAGACTGACCAAATTGGTTCGTCGGTCCGGGGAGGTGCGAGATGACCGAGGCGATCGTCGACGGGGTCGAGGACGAGCACGGAGCGGCGTGGTGGTTCCTGGACCTCCTGGCCGTCGAGCGCCGGGGGCCATCGACCATGGACACGGTCGTCCTCGAGGCCGTCCTGCCGGTGGGCAGCTCGCCTCCCATGCACGTCCACGCCGATCTGGACGACTCCTGGTACATGGTCGAGGGCGAGATGGTCCTCCGGTGCGGCGACGAGGTGCGGCGGGCCGGGCCCGGCGACTGGGTGTCGCTGCCTCGCGGCGTCCCCCACTCGTTCCGCGTCGTCGGGGAGTGCCCTGCCCGCCTGCTGATGGTCCACGACAACGGCACCTTCCGCGACCTGGTCCGGTCGGTCGGCACGCCCACGACCGAGCACGTGGTCCCGCCGGTACCGGTCCGGCCGCCGATGGACGAGCTGGTGCGGGCAGCCGGGGCGCAGGGCATCACCTTCGTCGGCCCGCCCATGGCGCCCGACGACCCCGCCCTCCTCGCCCTCCTCGGCGGGGACCCGGCGACCGACACTGCCTAGGCCAGACGGCGGAGGGTGGGGCCGAGGTCGCCGGCCCCGGTGACCTCGACGTGGTCGAGGCCGAGCCAGCCGGCCATGAGGCGCAGCTCCTCGAGCAGGGCGACGGCGACCTCCTCGGGATCCTCGCCGGGCTCGACCCAGGCGCTCTGGACGAGGAGGGCGCCGGCGGCACGGTCGGCCTTGAGGTCGACCCGGCCGACGAGACGATCGCCGAGCAGGAAGGGCAGCACGTAGTAGCCGTGGACCCGCTTGGCGACCGGTGTGTAGATCTCGATCCGGTAGTGGAAGCCGAACAGGCGCAGGGCCCGGTCACGGGTCCAGACCACGGGGTCGAACGGGCTCAGCAGGGCCCGAGCCGCGACCCGCCGGGGCCGGCGGACGTCGGGGTGGAGGTATGCGGGCCGGTCCCAGCCCTCGACCGCCACCGGTCGCAGGCGGCCCTCCTCCACCAGCTCGGCCAGCGGCACCTTGGCCCGCGTCGGCGTGATGCGGTGGTAGTCGGCCAGATCCTTGAGCGTCCCCACGCCCTGGTGCCGCGCTGCCAGCGCCAGCAGCTCCTTGTGGGCGTCGTGCACGGACGGCGTCGGACGGGCCAGCGCCTCCGCCGGGATGACCCGCTCGGGGATGTCGTAGACCCGGGCGAAGTCCCGCGGCCGCCGGCGGGCGGTGATCCGGCCCTGGTGGAACAGCGCCGCCAGCGCCGTCTTGCCGTCGCCGTGCTCCCACCACCCACCTCGGTTGGTCCCGGCCTCGACGTCACCGGCGACCAGCGGGCCCTCGTCGACCACGCGCTGGTACACCTCCTCGACGAACGGCCCCATCTCGGCGACCCGGCGGCGGAAGCTGGGCCACGGGAAGGGCTCGTCCATCCGCCAGCGGTGCAGGTGGTGGTGCGCGGTCGGGGCGAGGCTGGCCTCGTGGACCCAGTACTCGAACAGCTCGCCGGCGCGGGTGGCGTCGGCGAGGAGGGTGCGGGGATGGGGACCGAGCCGGGCGAACACCGGGAGCTCCTGGCTGCGCACGAGGACGTTGACCGAGTCGACCTGGATCACGCCCATCCGATCGACCACCCGCCGGAGGTGCCGGCGATCGACGCGCCCCGTCGGCCGGGGCTCGGCGAACCCCTGCGCCGCCAGCGCGATCCGGCGCGCCTCGGCGATCGACAGCTCGTCGGTCACGCCGAGGGGGTGACGAACATGCAGAAGGGGTGACCGGCGGGGTCGGCGTAGACGTAGAGCGGTTCGTCGGGGTCGTCGAAGCGATCCCGCAGCAGACGGGCGCCGAGGGCGAGCGCTCGCTCGTGCTGCTCGCTCAGCTCCTCGATCGTGCGCACGCCGAGGTCGAGGTGGAGCTGCTGGGGCACGGCGGCATCGGGCCACGTCGACGGGGCCACGTCGTCCACCTGCTGGAAGGCCAGGCGCTGTCCACCTCCGGGCGCGGTGAGCACCAGCCAGTCCGCCGCCTGCGGGTCGGGCTCGCCGGCCGGGGGTTGCTCGTCGCCGGTGCGGTACTCGTAGCCGAGGAGCTGGCGGTAGAACTCGGCCAGGGTGCGGGCGTCGGTGGTGTCGAGCACCGTGGCGATGAAGGTGGGGTGGTCAGCCACGGACGCTGCCTACCCCCTTGGGCGCCTGCTGGCCCATGAAGCCGAAGAGGTAGCCGGCGACCCGGCGCATCTGGATCTCCTCGGCCCCCTCGGTGATCCGGTAGCGGCGGTGGTGCCGGTAGATGTGCTCGAAGGGCTCGTGGCGCGAGTAGCCCATCCCCCCGAAGACCTGCATGGCCCGGTCGGCGGCATCGCAGCACAGGCGGTTGGCCGTGTAGTTGCACATCGACACCTCCTTCGACACGGAGAAGGCGCCGTCGCGGTCCATCTTCCACGCCGTCTGGCGGATGAGCGCCCGCAGCATCTCGCACTGCGTCACCAGCTCGACGAGCGGGAACTGGATGCCCTGGTTGTGGGCCAACGGCTTGCCGAAGGGGGCACGGACCTGGGCGTGCTCGATGGCCCGGTCGAGGCAGTACTCGGCCGCGCCCAGCGACGAGGCGGCCTGCCGGATGCGGTTCTCGTTGAAGAACATCTGCACCACGCCGAGGCCCTTGCCCTCGCCGCCGAAGATGGCGGTGTCGGGCACACGGACGTCGGTGAGGCGGATGTGGGCGTGGTCGGTCGGCATGTTGAACGTCCACAGGAACTCGACGATCTCGAAGCCGGGGCTGGTGACCGGCACGAGGAAGGCGGTGATGCCGTGACCGTCGCCGGCCTCGCCCGAGGTGCGGGCGAAGATCAGGTCGTAGGGCGCCTTGTGGATGCCGGTGTTCCAGGTCTTCTCCCCGGTGATGACCCACTCGTCGCCGTCGCGCCGGGCCGTCGTCTCCATGTGGGTGGCGTCGGAGCCGTGCTCGGGTTCGGTGATGCCGAAGGCGAAGCCGCTCGTGCCGGCCAGCAGGTGCGGCATCCACTCCTCCTTCTGCGCCTCGGTGCCGTGGTGGAGCATCAGCAGGAGGCCGACGTTGTTGCCGACGATCGAGCTCTCGTTCTGCAGGTCGTTGTGGAGGCCGAGGCCCTTGCGGGCGAGGTGCTCGCGGATGACGGCCATGCCCAGGTTGGTGCCGTCCTTGCCGCCGAACTCGGCCGGGAAGGCGTAGCGGTAGTGGCCGGCGGCATCGGCCACGTCCCGCATCTCGCGCAGCAGGCTCTCCCACTCCTCGTTGGGCAGGCCGCCCCGGTCCCAGTCGGTGCGGGCGTCCTCCCGACGATGGTCGAAGAAGCGGATGTTGTCGTCCTTCTCCTCCAGCGGCTTGATCTCGCGCTCGATGAACTCGTCGAGCTCGGCGAGGTAGTCGACGAGGTCCGGCGGCAGGTCGAAGTCCATGGTGTGATCCGTTCAGCGACCCGTGTAGCGGGGATCGCGCTTCTCGAGGAAGGCGGCGACGCCCTCGCGATGGTCATCGGTGCGGAACAGGTCGGCCAGGGTGGCGCTCACCCAGCGGCCGAGGTCGTCCCAGTCGGGGTCGAGCGCCCGGCGCAGGCCGGCCTTGATCCGAGCGACGGCCAGCGGTGGGTTGGCCGCGATCTCGTGGGCCAGCTCGAGGCTCGCCGGCAGCAGGTCGTCGTGGGCGACGACCCTCCTCGTGAGCCCGAGGTCCTTCGCCTCGGCGGCGTCGACGATCCGCCCGGTCAGGAGCAGCTCGGTCGCCGCCTCCCGCCCGACCAGCTGGGTGAGCCGGGCCAGCCCGGCGACGTCGCAGCACAGACCGCGCTTCACGAACAGCTCGCCCAGCCGGGCCCGCTCGGACAGCACCCGGATGTCGGCCATGAGGGCCAGCTCCATGCCCCAGCCCACGGCGGCGCCGTTGACGGCGGCGACGATCGGGACGTCGGTCGTGAGGAGGGCCCCCGCCGCCGGCGTGAGGCGAGGCTCGTGGTCCCTGGGGGCGTTGCCCGTCTGGCTGAGGATCTGCTTGACGTCGTCACCCGAGCAGAAGGCCGGATCGGTCCCGGTGATGACGAGGCCGCGCGCCGTCGTCGTCTCCACCGCCTGCTGCAGCTCGGCGTAGGTCGTGAAGGTGAGCGCGTTGCGGGCCTCGGGCCGGTCGAGGGTGACGATCTCGACGTCGCCGTCCCGCTCGACCCGGATCTCCGTGTACGCGGCCATGCCGCGCAGAACCTAGCGATCACTCGAGCACGGGCGTCGTCTGGGCCAGGGCGATCCGCCACTCGTCCCCCTCGTGGACGGCGACGTAGGTGAGACGGCCGCGGGCCGGGACGGCGTCGCCGTCCTCGCGCCGGTCGGCCACGTGCTTGGTGGCACTCACGATGGCGACGTCGGGGCGGACGAAGCGGATGTCGTCCACCTCGGCCGTGGTGATCACCTGCGCCAGCGGCGTCGCCAGCGCCGCGGTCATGGCCTCCCGGAGGGTGTCCTGGCCGAGGACCCGGCGACCGGCCAGGTTCACGATGATCGTGTCCTCGGTGTGGCGGGCGAGGAACGGCTCGACGTCGGACTGGGCCGCCTGCACCTCGGCGACGAGGGTGCGCAGTGCGTCGGTCTCGGGCATGTCGATCTCCTTCGGTTGTGCGGAGCGTTTCACTCCGCACAGCCACGCTATTGCGGAGCGCATCGCTCCGCAACCACACTCCGGGGATGGAGAGCTCTCGGAGGGCGGCCCGGCAGGCGGAGGTCGAGCGGAACGACCGGGCGCTGCTCGAGGCCGCCCGCGCCGTCGTGGCCGAGGACGGCGCCCACGCCTCGGTGGCGTCGATCGCCGCCCGCGCCGGGGTCGGCATCGGCACGCTGTACCGGCGCTACCGGACCAAGGAGGAGCTGTTCCAGCGGCTGAGCACGCTGGCGATGGCCGACCACCTCCGCGCCGCCGAGGAGGGGCTGGCCCTCGACGACCCGTGGGCCGGGCTGGCCCACTTCGTCACCGAAGCCGTCCTCGCCGGGACCGGCGCCCTGGGCCCGATCGCCGGCTCGATCGAGGTCACGGACGACATGGCCGCCATGAGCACCCGCGGTGACGCCGTCGCCGAGCAGGTGATCGGCCGCGCCCGCGAGGCCGGGGTCCTGCGTCCCGATGTCGGCTCGGTCGACATCGCCCTCCTCGTCGAGCAGCTGGGTCGCTCGCCCCTCGTCGAGCAGCTGGCCAAGCAGGGCCGGACCGACCTGCTCGACGCCGCCCGCCACGCCCGCCGCCGCCTCATCGCCATCGCCCTCGACGGCCTGCGCGCCCCGGCCCCCGCCCTCCTGCCCGACCCCCACCCCGAGTGGACCCTCTTCACCGACCGCTGGTCGTCCTGATCCTCCTCATGACCGCCAGGACGGGGCC
>DASVEC010000071.1:0-2531 GCA_036380755.1 Iamia sp.
TCGGGGGCGACGACACCGTCGACGGCACGCCCAAGGAGATCGACAGCGTCGACATCATCGGCACCGACGGCGACGACGAGATCCTCCTCGTCTCGCCCGACCCCGAGACCGACATCGCCACCGTCACCAACGGCGACTGGACCCTCACCGTCGACGGCAACCTCGGCTTCATCGTCCACGCCGGTGCCGGCGACGACACCGTCGACGCCAGCGGCATGGTCGTGGGCACCAGCGAGGGCATCGACCTCTGGGGCGAGGCCGGCGACGACCAGCTCGTCGCCTCTCCCCACCCGAGCGCCCTCCACGGCGGCACCGGCACCAACGAGCTCGTCGGCGGGGCCGGCCCCGACAGCTTCGACAGCGCCAGCGCCACCGACACCTTCGTCGACGTGGACGACGAGGAGTCGATCCTCGACTCCGCCGGCCCGGTCGGGCGCGACCTCTCCGGCCTCGAGGGGCTGGAGGGCCTGAGCTACTCGGTCGCGGTCGACGGCAACACCGGCATCCGCGTGCAGCAGTCCGGCCCCGACGCCGTCGTGACCGTCACCGGCGCCCGCACCGGCCGCCAGGTGCTCGGCACCGAGTTCGACTCCGTCCACATCGCCACCCACACGAACGTCAAGCCCCTCGACCACGCCGTGGTCGAGGTCGTCGCCCTGGCCCACCACACCGTGGACGTCGCGGCCGGTCCCGGCGGCGTGATCGACGTCATCGTCCCCACCGGGTCCTGGGGGATCGGCGGCGGTGAGGTCGACCCGCACGGCCCCTACCAGAGCGTGTTCAACACTGGTGGCGCCCCGACCTCGGCCCGGAGCCCCCTCGCCGACGCCAACGACCGCTTCGCCCTCCGGGCCCTGCGCGACCTGCACGCCGTGATGCCCGACGAGGGCCTCTACGAGCAAGGCGGCCAGCTGCTGCGCGAGGGCGCGATCACCCGGACCTCGGTCGCCCAGGCGTTCACCACCACGGGGGACTTCCGCGAGGTCCAGGTGGACGGTGTCTACGCCGAGGTCCTCCGCCGGTCAGCGGACGAGTCGGGCCGGGACTACTGGGCCGGCCGTCTCGCCGACCGTCTCCTGCTCCGCAAGCTACGGGCCTCCTTCTACGGCTCGCCGGAGGCGCTGGCCCAGCGGGGCGGCACGCTCCCCTCGTTCGTGACCGCGGTCTACGAGGAGGTGCTGAGCCGCACGCCGGCGCCGTCCGAGGTCGCCTACTGGGTCGGTGTCATCGAGGGCGGCGTGGCCCGGGGGACCGTGGCCGACCGCTTCCTCAACACCCCCGAGGCCCGGACGGCCGTCATCGTGGATCGCTTCCTCGCCCACGCCGGCCGCGCCCCCACGGCCGCCGAGGTCGAGACCTGGCTCCCCCGTCTGGGCTCCTCGAGCACCGACGGCCAGCTCGCCCTCCTCCGGTCGCTCGTGGCCAGCCGCGCCGCCTTCCTCCGCCCCGAGGTCTGAGCTCTCCTCCTGGGACCTAGGGTGACGCCTCCCTGGGGGGAACCAGGAGGAACGGGCGCATGCGGGCACGGGTCATGGTCACCGCCGGGGCGCTCGTCGCCACCGCCATCGGTCTCGTTCCGCCGGGCCTGCCCGCCGGGGCCGCGGTGACGGTGACGTCGTCGGGCACGGAGGTCACGGCCACCGTCACCGGGGCGTCGGCGACCATCGGCATCGGCTGCGTGGGCGGCACGATCCGGGTCGGTGGGGTCGCGGCCACGCCGTCGGTGAGCTGCACGGCGGTCACCGACGTCACGATCGTCGGCGACGGCAGCGATCAGATCTTCAACCTGACCGGTGCGGGCACGGGCTTCCCGGCCCTGCCCGCGGTCGTCCTCAACGCCGCCGGAGGGTCCGACCTCGTCTTCGGCTCGTCGAAGCGCGACGTCGTGCTCGCCGGTACCGGCAACGACCAGGTCCTCCTGAGCGCCGGCGGGGCCGACGACCAGCTGGTGATGGGGGGCGACGCCGGCGACAGCGCCCAGATCTCCGGAACCCCCGCGGCCGAGGCCTTCGACCTGGCCATCGGCACCCCGACCACGACAATCGACGTGACCGGCCCGGGCGGATGGGAGGCCAACGTCGGCTCGGCCGCCTTCATCTCCGTCGCCGGCCTGGGCGGGGCCGACAGCATCGACGGGCGGGGCGTCACCGCGGTGGCGACGGTGGTCGGGTTGGCCTTCGCCGGTGGCGACGGCGACGACGTCCTGCTGGGCGGGGACGCCACCAACACCCTCCAGGGCGGCACGGGCACCAACACGCTGGAGGGCGGACCCGGGGCCGACGTGATCACCACGTCGAGCCCGACCGACACCATCCGGGGCCTCGGCGGCGACGACCACGTCGTCGACGACGGCGACGGCCGGATCGGCGGCCGCGCCATCACCGCCCCCGGCAGCCCCGACGACCACTGGACGGTCCGGGCGCAAGGCGATGCCGCCCTCCGGGTGCGCCGCACCGGCCCGAGCGTCGTGGCCGTCACCGGGGCGCTGGCCCGGACCGGCCGTCAGGACCTCGGACCCGGGGTGGGCGAGA
>DASVEC010000072.1:0-10412 GCA_036380755.1 Iamia sp.
GACGGTGGTGGCGGCGGCCACGAGCACGGCGTACGAGGCGGTGGTGGCGATCACCACCTGGGCGGCGGCGAGGGCGAGGCCCACGACGGCCGTCGCCGGGCCGATGCTGACCCGCCGCAGGATGGCGAGGGCCGTCGCCGACGTGCTCAGCCGTCCGAGCCCGTAGCCGGTGACGACCAGGCCCAGCGCCGCCGCCGGCCGGTCGACCCGCAGCCGCCCCTCGGGCCAGGCCGACCCCAGCATCCCGATCGGGGCGGCAAAGGCCCAGAACACCACCGCCTGCACGGCGACGGGCGAGCGCAGCCGGTCCACCCGCCGACCCTAGGGTCAGGCGGTGCGGGACTCGATCTGGGCGAGGAGAGGAGCGAGGGCGCGGCCGGCGGCCGCGGCGGCGTCGGCGGGGGAGGACGTGGGGAGCACGACGTGGCTGATGGCCAGGCGGACGAGGACCTCGGCGACGAGGGCGACGTCGTCGGCAGCGAGGGCCGGCCAGGTGGTGGTGACGATCGTGGCGAGGCGGTCGGCGGCCGCGGCGACGATCGTGCCCCCGGCCGGGCGGACCAGCACCGCCAGCACGTCCTCGGATCCGGTGGTGGCCGCGAGGGCGCGGATCAGCGGGTGCTCGGCGGCCTGGTCGAGGAACAGCTCGAGGGCGACGACGAGGGCTTCGTGGAGATCGTCGCGGTGCTCGGCGAGACAGCGCTCGACCTCGTCGAGGAGCTGGTCGGCGGCCCACAGGGCGTAGGCCTGGGCCAGGGCGTCGCGCCCGCCCATCTCGTTGTAGACGGTCTGGCGGCTGACCCCGGCCCGGGTCGCCACCTGGGCCATCGTCACCGCCGGCCACCCCCGCTCGGCCACCAGCTCGTCGGTGGCCTGGAGGATCGTGTCCCGCAGCAGCGCCCGCGAGGCCGAGGCGAACCGGAGATGCTGTCTGGCGCGCTCGCTGCGCTCGCCGCTCATGCCGCCGCTCCCCAGCGCGCCAGAACCCGGGCGCGCGTCCGGGGGTGGATGTTGGCCCGGGTGACGTCGCCGTCGTAGAAGTCCACGACCCGATGGTCCATCACCCGGCGCCACAGCGGGGGGACCGTGGCCAGCACGATCATCCCGGCGTAGCCGGTGGGCAGCTGGGGCACGTCGTCGAAGTGGCGCAGGACCTGGTAGCGCCGGGTGGGGAAGGCGTGGTGGTCGCTGTGCCGCTGGAGCTGGTAGAGCAGCAGGTTGGAGACGACGTTGCTGGCGTTCCACGAGTGCTCGGGCTGGCAGCGCTCGTACCTCCCGTCGGCCCGCTGCTGGCGGAGCAGGCCGTAGTGCTCGATGTAGTTGACGACCTCGAGCAGGCAGAACCCGACGACGGCCTGCACGGCCAGCCACGGGGCGATCGACCAGCCGAAGACGGCGAGGAGACCGCCGAACAGCACGACGCTCATCACCCAGGCGTTCAGCAGCTCGTTGCGCGGCGACCAGAACCGCTGACCCAGCCGCTCCTCCCTCTCCCTCTCGAGCCGCACGGCGGAGCGCAGGCTCCCGATCACGGTGCGGGGCAGGAACTCCCAGAACGACTCGCCCAGGCGCGAGCTGGCCGGGTCGTCGGGGGTCGAGACCTTCTGGTGGTGGCCCCGGTTGTGCTCGAGGTGGAAGTGGCCGTAGGCCGACTGGGCCAGCGCCACCTTCGACAGCCAGCGCTCGAGCGCCGGGCGCTTGTGGCCCAGCTCGTGGGCGGTGTTGATGGCGATGCCGGCCACGATCCCGGTGGTGACGGCCAGGCCGAGGCTCTCGAACCAGCCCAGGTCGCCGCCCGCCCAGAGGGTGCAGGCGTAGACCAGCGAGGCGTACTGGAGCGGGATGTAGAGGTAGGTCAGCAGCCGGTAGTAGCGGGCCGCGCCGACCCGGGCCTCGTCGGTCTCGGGGACGTTGCGCCGATCGCGCCACAGCACCGTGTCGACCAGCGGGAACACGCCGAAGATGATCAGCAGCGACGACCACCAACCCACGACGCCCCAGTGGTCGGCCAGCGCCGCCGCCCGCAGGGGGAGCAGCGGGACGATCAGGGCGAGGGGCCACAGCAGCAGCTTGCGGTCGCGCCAGCGGCGACCGGTGACATCCGGGGCACCGGTGTCAGGAACGTGGACGGTGGCGGCAGCCATGTCCATCATCTTGACATCTAGGGGTCAGATGTCAAGCGGTCGGCCGGAGGGGAGCCTCTACCCGGACGGGCACGCCCAGGTGGTCCTCGAGCGCCTCCTCGGCTCCGGCGGGGGCGTAGGTCATCCGGATCTCGACCTGGTTCCCGATCTCGTCGACCTCCGACTCGATGATCTCGAGCTCCAGCCCCGCGACCGTCAGCGGGCCTCCGTCGGTCCGGGCCTGGGCCTCCTGGAGCGCGGCCAGGGTGTGGTCCAGTTGGACGACGCAGAGCGGACCGCCCCACAGCTCCTCCAGCTCGGCGCGGTGGCGGTCGACGTCGCCGGTGAAGGCGGCCGTGTAGATGTCGCGCTCGCCGGGCTCGTGGCGGGCGTCGAGCCAGACGCCGGCGACGTCGGGCTCGGCCCGGGCCGCCGCCTCCATGGCGGCCCGGTCGGCGGCCCCGTTCGGGAGCCCGTCGACCGAGTCCCAGCCACCGGTCGGCGGGTCGCACGGCGGGGTCGGGTCGGGGGAGTAATAGGGGTCGGCCGTCTCGCGGGTGGGGTCGTGCTCGGGGGTGCCGGCGACGGTGAGCGTCTCGCCGTCGTAGTCCCCGACGACGTGGTAGCTGCCCCACCTGGTACCGCCGACCGACTCCTCGCCCTCGACCGCGGCCCAGTCCCAGCCGACCAGCGGGAGACCGGTGCACTGGGGCGGGAGGCTCTCCTGGATGCTGTAGAAGCACGCCTCGGGCCCGTGCTCGTCGTCCTCCAGCACGGTGGCCGTGCCCTCGACCCGGGCCGGGGTCTCGGCGCTGGGCGTCGGTGCGATGGTCGAGACCGACGGCTGGTCGGTGCGGACGCCGTCGTCCTCGTCGCCGCCCTGCAGGGCGAGGACGGCCGCCACCCCGAGCACGACGACGGTGACCGCGGCCGCGGCGAGGAGCCACGAGTGGCGCGGCGACCGGGGGACGCCGGGGTCGACGGCGTCCTCGTCGGCCCGGGCGGTGATGGCGGCCCAGGCGGCGGGGGTCGGCTCGGTCGTGGCGGCGTGGCGCCGGATGGCATCGGCCCAGCGGGGATCGAGGTCGGTCATCGGTGCGACGCCCCTTCGTGGAGATGGCTCGACAGGTTCGTGATCGCCGGGCACCGATGACCGCCGACGGCTCCGCAAGCTCCGCCGTCGGAGACACAACCGTGCTGCCTGATTCGCTCGCTGCGCTCGCTCATGACGCCTCCTCCTCGGAGGGCTGGGGGTCGCGGTCGGCCAGCAGGAGCGCCAGCTTCCGGGTCCCGCGGTGGACATGGGTCTTGACCGAGCCGGCCGACACGCCGAGCAGCGCCGCGGCCTCGGCGTGGCTCAGACCGAGCAGGGTGCAGGCGGCGACGCACTCCCGCTGGCGGAGCGGCAGGCGGGCGAGGGCGGCGGCGACGGCCCGGGCGTCGTCGTCGGCGAGCACCGTGTCCTCCACCGGTGCGGCCGGCGGCGCCGGCGGTGAGGGCCGGGCCCGGTCGGCCACCGTCCGTCGGCGGAGCCGGCCTCGCGCCAGGTTCACCACGGCCCGCCGGAGGTAGCCGACGGCCGCACCGGGATCGTCGAGCGGACCCCGCCGGAGCAGACCGGCGAAGGCGTCCTGGGCCAGGTCCTCGCCCACCTCGCGATCGCCGGTCACGAGCGTGGCGAGACCCACCAGCTCGCCGTACGACGTCTGGAACAGGTGCTCGACCAGCTCCCTGTGCGCCGCCTCGGGGTCCACCACGTCCATCATCACCCCCATCCACGCGCCAGGTCGGCGATCGGTTGACACCGTGCGGGGCGTACGGTCGGGCCGTGGCCGGACGGATCGAGAGCTGGCGGCAGAAGCAGGAGCGCAAGGCGCGATCCCGCGCCGCCCGGTTCAAGGAGCTCGACGGCCAGCTGCGGGACGCGGTGGAGAAGCGGGAGCTCCCCCGGCCCGCCCGGGCTCCCATGCCCGAACCGGGCACCCTCCCGCCCGACGTCGCCGCCCTGGCCGACGATGGCCAGGTGCGCCGGGCGGCGACCCTGCTGGCCAACCTGACGGGCGCCTCCGAGACCGACGCCCGGGCTGCGGTGGCCGCCTACATCCACCGCGACCAGCCCTAGCCTCGACTGCACGCCCCCTTGGAGGACGCCCGATGACCGCGACCGACACCAGCCCCACCACCGCCGAGCCGGAGGCCGAGCTCCCGACGTTCGACTCGCTCGATCCCGCCACCGGCCAGGTCGTCGGCACGCACCCGGTGCACGGGCCAGAGGCCGTCGCCGCCGCCGTCGAGCGGGCTCGGCGGGCCGCCGATCAGTGGGCCGACCTGGGCTTCGACGGGCGGGCGCCGCTGCTCGGCACCTGGCGGGCCCTCCTGGTGAAGCGGGCCGACGAGCTGGCCGCCCTCGTCCACGACGAGACGGGCAAGCCGACGGGCGACGCCATGCTCGAGATCGTCCTCGCCGTCGACCACCTGGCCTGGGCGGCCAAGCACGCCCCCAAGGTCCTGAAGCGCCGCAAGGTCCCGTCCGGGCTCCTGATGTCGAACCACCAGGCGACGCTCGAGTACCTGCCGCTCGGCGTCGTCGGCGTCATCGGGCCGTGGAACTACCCGGTGTTCACGCCGATGGGCTCGATCGCCTACGCCCTGGCGGCGGGCAACGCCGTCGTCTTCAAGCCCAGCGAGCACACCCCGGGCGTGGGGGAGTGGCTGGCCCAGAGCGCGGCCGAGGCGATGGGGGTGCCCGGCCTGTTCGAGGTCGTCACCGGCTTCGGCGAGACCGGCGCCGCGCTGGTGGGCGCGGGCGTCGACAAGATCGCCTTCACCGGCTCGACCGGCACGGCCAAGAAGATCATGGCGGCGGCGGCCGAGACCCTCACCCCCGTGCTGATGGAGTGCGGCGGCAAGGACGCCCTCATCGTCGATGCCGACGCCGACCTCGACGCGGCCGCCGACGCGGCGACGTGGGGCGCCCTGTCCAACGCCGGCCAGACCTGCGTCGGCGTCGAGCGGGTCTTCGTCCACGGCGACGTCTACGACGCCTTCGTCGACAAGGTCGTGGCCAAGGCCTCCGACGTCTCGGCCGGGGCCGAGGCCGACTCCGACATCGGGCCCATCACGATGCCGTCGCAGCTCGACGTGATCCGGCGCCACATCGCCGACGCCCTCGACCGGGGCGGCCGGGCCCTGGTGGGCGGGCGCGATGCCGTCGACGACCGCTACGCCCGGCCGACGGTGCTGGTCGACGTCCCCGACGACTCGCTGGCCAACACCGACGAGACCTTCGGGCCCACGCTCACCATCGCCAAGGTGGCCTCGATGGACGAGGCGGTCGAGCGGGCCAACGCCACCCGCTACGGCCTGGGCGCCACCGTCTTCTCCAAGGCCCGGGGCCCGGAGCTGGCCCGCCGCCTGCGCACCGGCATGACCGCGGTGAACTCGGTCATCTCCTTCGCCGGCATCCCGTCGTTGCCCTTCGGCGGCGTCGGCGACTCGGGCTTCGGCCGCATCCACGGGGCCGACGGCCTCCGGGAGTTCACCCGGCCCAAGGCGGTGGCCCGCCAGCGCTACGCCGCCCCGCTGTCGCTGACGACGTTCGACCGCGGCCCCAAGGTCGACAAGGCCGTCGCCCGCGTCCTCCAGCTCCTCCACGGGAGAGCGCCGAAGCGCTAGGGGGTGGCGCGGATGGCGTCCTCGAGCTCGTCGGGGGTCAGAGCCTCGATGCGGGTGACGAGGGGGTCGTCGCCGTCGGGCCCGATGAGGGTGTCGTCGACGACGAGGTAGCGGCCCTGGGCGTTGGTGGTGACGAACGGGGTCGGCTCCTGGGTGTCGGTGCTGGGGTCGACGAGGAACCAGATGGCGTCGTCACCGGTGGCCGAGGGCACCAGGCCGTCGACGATCAGCGGCGATCCGTCGAGGAGCCAGCCCTCCTCCTCGACCAGGAACTCGCTCGGCGGCTCGGTCCCCCGCAGGGTCTCGGTGACCTCCAGTGCCACCAGCCGTGACTCGAGGGCCGTCTCCTCCCCCGGCTCGCCGAACACCCGACCTCGCTCGGTGGAGGTGACCCGGGCCCGCACCACCAGGTCGGTGGCCGCCAGCAGCTCGTCGAGCGTGGCGTAGGCCGGCGAGTCCGAGCTGATGTCGACGGGCCGCGGTGTCGCCATTGTGCTGGTCTCGTCGGCCACCGGATCGTCGGACGACCCCCCGCCCCCGGCCACCAGCACCACGGCCAGGATCGCCGCCACGACCAGGGCCACGACCGGAGGCACCCACCCCCGAGAACGTGACGCGGCCATCCCCGCCACCCTCGCACGTCAGGAGTCGCCGTCGGCGTCGCTGAAGCGGACGGTGATGCCGAGCTGGCTGGCGACCTCGGTGGTCATGAGGACCTCGAGGGCGGCCACGGCCTCGGAGGCGGCGACGAGGTCGTCGTGGGCGTCGGTGTAGGAGGCGTCGGCCGAGTCGGGCAGGGGGGCGAAGGCGTCGACGGCCGCCGTCGTCAGGTCCCGCAGGCGGTCGGCGGTGTCGGGCGAGCGCTCCTCGACCAGAGCGGCCAGACCTCCGTCGACGACGAGGGCCACCGCGTCGAGCAGCGCCCGGTGCTCGGCCATGACGAAGGCGCCGGGGCCGTCGCGGCGGGTGGACAGGGCGTCGTCGAGCGTCTCGGCCAGGGCCAGGTCGCGGATGCCGTTGTCGTCGATGGCGGTGAGGCAGGCGATCACCTGGTTGGTGAGCTCGTCCACGCTGGCCCGCGGGTCGCCCTCGGGGCCGGCGGCGAAGGTCTCCCGGTAGGGCTCGTCGCCGTCCTCCCAGTCGGCCCGGACCGTGGCCACCGCGTCGGTCGAGAGGGGCAGGACGTTGGCCAGGAACTCGCACCTGCGGGCGCCGCCGGGGGTGGCGAGGGCGATCGCCGTCTCCCCGAACAGGAGGTGCTCGACCAGCGAGATGCCGCGGAACGTCGAGCCCAGGCCCCGCAGCGTCTCGGTGTCGATCGGGTCGTCGGACGCGAGGAGATCCTCCACCGGGTCGGGCCGAGCGCGGAAGGCGACGTCGGCCATGAGCCGGCGCTCCATCGACGGCCCGACGGCCCCGGCCCGCGTGCCCTGCCACGAGCGGGCGACGGTCCGCCACGTCTCCTGGGTCGTCGCCAGCGCCTCGGCCGAGGGCGTGGCGCAGAGCGCCTCGACGTCGCCGGTCAGCGTCTCCAGGTCCTCCTCCAGCTGGGCGTAGGCGGGGACGATCACCTCGTCGGCCAGGTCGAACAGGACGTCCTCGGTGGAGCCACCGGTCGACCCCGGCTCTGGGGGCAGGTCGCTGGCGTCGGAGCAGGCGGCGACGCCGAGTGCGAGGGCGGCGGTGGCCACGAGGGCGAGCGCCCGGCGGGGGACTGGCCAGAGAGGGGCACGTGTCACAGCGACTCCAGGAAGGCGAGGAGGGCCCGGCGGTCGTCGGCGGGGAGGGCGCGGAAGCGCTCCTGGGCCCCGGCGGCCTCGCCACCGTGCCAGAGCACCGCCTCCTCCAGCGACCGGGCCCGGCCGTCGTGGAGGAAGCGGGTGTGGCGGTTCACCGTCTCGACCAGGCCGATGCCCCACAGCGGGGGCGTGCGCCACTCGGATCCGTCGGCGGCGCCCTCGGGTCGTCCGTCGGCCAGGCCCTCGCCCATGTCGTGCAGCAGCAGGTCGGTGTAGGGGCTGATGGTCTGCTCGCTCAGCGCCTCGGCCACGTCGCTGGCCCCGGTCCGCATCTCGGCGACGTGGCAGGTCGCGCAGCCGGTGGCGGTGAAGACCTCCTCGCCCCGGTCGGTGGTCGTGGCACCGACGTCGCGCCGGGCCGGCACGGCCAGGGTGCGGGTGTAGAAGGTGACCCGTCCCAGCTTCTGATCGTCGACCTCGGGTTCGCCGCCGGTCGGGGCGGCGAGGCACTCCGGCTGGGCGTCGGTGCACGGCTGCTCGGGCCGGATGTCGGTGGTGACGCCGATGTCGGCCCGGAAGGCAGAGGCGTTCTGGTCCTCGACCGTGGGCGCCAGGGCCTTCCACCCGAAGCGGCCGAGCTGCTCCTCGCCGGTGGCGCCGTCCTCGACCAGCGCCGGCCGGCCCGACACACCGTCGCCGTCGGCGTCGTCGGGGTCCGCGGCCGCCAGCAGGTCCTCCTGGGGCACCAGCTCGAGCAGGCCCACGCCGAACATGGCCGGGGCGACGCGGGGCGAGAACAGGACGTCGTCGCCGAGGGGACGGCCGTCGGCGGCGCGGAGGGTGTAGGTCGGCACGGCCAGGGAGTAGGGGGTGCCGTCGTCGTAGGTGCCCGGCTGCTCGTCGTAGGTGATCTCCACCGAGCCCTCGGCCGGGACGTCGGGGATGGAGCGGTCCTGGAGCTGGTCGCCGTAGACCGGGTGGGGCACGGTGTCGTCGCCGTCGCGGACGCTCAGCCGGATCAGCAGCCCGCGGTCCGGGTCCTCGCGGTCGGCGGGGGGCTGGGCCCGCCCGTCGCGGAAGTGGCACGACGAGCACGACTGGGCGTTGAAGAGCGGCCCCAGGCCGTCGCGCCCCTCGGTCGAGGCCGGGGCGATCACCCAGTTGTCGTTGAAGAAGTTGTTGCCCACCGAGAAGAACCGGCGGCCGTCGGTGTCGAGGCCGGGCACCGCCTGGGCGAAGGCCTGGGCACCGGTGTTGTCGACGGTGGCGTCGCCCCCCGATGCGGCCCGCTCCTCGTCGGTCGGCGCGGATGGGGTCTCGGCGAGATCCCGATCGTCGGGGCGCGCGTCACCGCCCCCCTCGCCGCCGCCCGAGCAGGCGACGACGAGAAGGGCGGCGACCAGGCCGAGACCCAGACGGCGGAGGGCCGGTCGCTGCGTCAGATCTCCAGGCTGATCTCGAAGCCGAGGGCGTTGGCCAGCTCGGCGATGGTGTCGCCCTGGGCCTGCAGGGCCTCGGCGACGGTCCGCAGCTCCTCGCGGCCGGTCTCGTCCACGATGATCTGGTCGAAGGTGCCCAGCTCGCCCAGGGCCTCGGCGGCCGCGACGTTGGCCTCGAGCTCCTCGGTCAGCTGGGTGTCGATGTCGGGGGCGACCTCGGCCACGACGCTCTGCAACGAGACGCCGCCGACGCCCTCGTACTCGGCGGTGTAGGCGAGCTGGATGCCCTTGGCGTTGTTCACCACGTCGGCGATGGTGTTGTCCGAGAAGCAGGAGTGCTCGTCCTCCTGGTCCTGGGTGTCGTAGGCGACGAGCATGCGCTCACCGGCCAGCTCGCCGGCGGACAGGGCGCCCATGCCCCGGAGGATGTTGGTCACGGCCTGGTCCGGGTCCGAGAGGAACTCCTCGCGGTAGGCGCCGCCGTCGGGGGTCCACTGGTCGCGCACGCCCTCGAGGTCGGCGATCAGGAGGTGGGCGAGGGCCGACAGGTACTGGCCCCGGCGCTCGGCGTTGGGGTCGTCGGTGTAGTCGGTGACGGGGCGGGCGCCGGGCCCGTCCTCGCTGAGGTCCTGGCCCCAGAGGAGGAACTCGATGGCGTGCCAGCCGGTCGAGATGTTGGTCTCGCCGCCCTCCTCGTTCACCGCGGTGATGGTCTCCTCGGTGATCTCGGGGAGCGTCTCGGTGTCGGCGACCAGGCCGGCCTCGGGGTCGTCGGTCGTGTAGTCGACGTAGGCCTCGTCCATGGGCCAGGCGTTGATCTGGCCCTCGGGCCCGTCCTCGGGGTCGTCGATCGGGCCGTCGTAGAAGCGGAAGACCTCGGTCGGGCCGTAGACGTCCCGGGCGGCGAGCCAGGCGTCCTTGGCGGCCTGGAGGCCCTCCTCGGACGGGGCCTCGACGAAGGCGTCGATGGCGTCGTGCAGGGCGGTGGCGGCGGTGACGTTGGCGTCGTAGGCGGCGAAGACCAGGTCGGCGTAGGTGGTGGCCACGCCCGTGGCCAGCACGGGGGTGAGCGCGGACTCGCCCTCGGCCTCGGTGCTGCCGTCGGCGACGGTGGTCGAGGTGCCGGTGGCCTCGTCGCCGCCGTCGTCGTCGTCGGAGCAGGCCGCACCCAGGAGGGTCAGGGCCAGGCCGGCGGCCAGGATCCGGGTGAGGGGTCGTTGTCTCATGGGCTGCACCTGTTGTGGGCGAAGAAGTTAAGGGAGCCTAACCACGCGGACGAGGGCGGCTGCCAGTCGGGCGCCATGGGGGGCGAAGATGGGGCCGTGGCCGTGGCGACGAACCCCAGCACCACGTCCTCGACCGCCGAGGGACCGCCCGGACGGTGGGACCGGATCGTGGCCGCCGCGGCCGTCCCCGTCTCGGGCCGATCACTGGCC
>DASVEC010000073.1:0-18891 GCA_036380755.1 Iamia sp.
ACGACCTCCTGACCTATGCCCGCGAGGGCGCGCCCGTGCGCGAGGTCGGCCCCGTCGACCTCGACGAGGTGGTGGCCGAGGCCGCGGCCGACTTCGCGGTCAGCGCCCAGGCCCGCCACCTCGACCTGATCGCCGAGCCGGCGCCCGACCGCGAGCCCGTCGGCGTCGTCGGCGACCGCATCGCCCTGCGCCAGGCCGTCGCCAACTTGGTGGCCAACGCCGTGCGCCTGGCGCCCGAGGGCACCGCCGTCCGCCTCGCCGCCGGGCGCGAGGGGCCGTGGGCCTGGATCGCCGTCGACGACGCCGGGCCCGGCATCCCCGCCGCCGACCACGAGCACGTCTTCGAGCGCTTCTGGCGCGGTGACCAGCAACGGGCCCGAGCCGAGGGTCGCAGCGGTCTGGGTCTCGCCATCGTCAGCCAGGTCGCCGCCACGCACGGCGGCGAGGTGCGGCTGGTCGACAACGCCCGGGGCGGCTCGACCTTCACCCTGTGGCTCCCGGCCGTCGTCGAGGAGGCGCCCGCCGAGCCCGCACCCCCCTTGGCCGCCACCGCGAGGAGCCGTCTACGGTCGAGCCCGTGACCATCGTGATCATCAACGCCATCACCGTCCCGTCCGACAGCGGCGACGAGCTGGCCCAGCGGTTCGCCGCCCGCGCCGGTGCCGTCGACGGTCAGGAGGGCTTCGAGGGCTTCGAGCTGCTCCAGCCCACCGACGGCCGGGACCAGTGGCTGGTGGTGACCCGCTGGCGCGACCAGGAGTCCTTCGAGGCCTGGATGGCCTCGCCCGCCTTCGGCCACGGCCACCGCGACGCCTCGGAGCGGGCCGGGGGTGAGGCCAAGCCGCCCGTCTCGGTCGCCAGCGAGGTCTGGGCCTACAAGCCGGCCGGCGGCTCGACGCCCGCCGCCGACTGACGCTCCGCCCTCCGTGGTCCTCGCTTCGGCCCTGGCCACGGCCCATGACGCCGGGGCGTGGGTCGTGGTGGTGGGCAACGGCCTGGCCGGGCTGTGGGCTCTCGCCGCCCACTGGCGGCCGGCGCTGCGCGTCCGCGCCCTGTGGGTGGTCACCGCCGTGGTCGAGGTGGCCATCTTCGTCCAGGTCACCCTGGGCGTGGCCTACCAGAACAGCGAGGACATCGAGCCCACCGAGTTCCACACCCTCTACGGGTTCTCGGCCCTCTTCGGGGTGGCGATCCTCTACGGCTACCGCAACCAGATCAAGGACAAGGTCCACCTGCTCTACGGGTTGGGCGGGCTCTTCCTGATGGGCCTCGGCATCCGGGCCATGGTCCTCCACCGGTAGGCCGGTAGGAGTACCTTCCGGCGCGTGAGCGTCACTGAGGATCTGACCGAGGTGGTGGCCGAGACGGTCGCTGCGCACCACGCCCCGGGGACGGTGGCGGGGGTGTGGGTCGACGGCGAGGCGCACGTCGCCGTCGTCGGCGTGACCGGCGTCGAGCACCCGGCCCCGCTGGTGGAGGCGACCCAGTTCCAGGTCGGGTCGGTCACCAAGACGATCACCGCCGCCGTCGCGGCCCTGCTGGTCGACGAGGGGCGGGTCGCCTACGACGACCCCGTCGCCCGGCACCTGCCCGACCTGGCCGCCGACCTGGCTCCCGACGTCGACCTCGAGGCCATCACCGTCGAGCACTTGCTCAGCCACCAGTCGGGCTTCGACGGCGACCACCTCTTCACCCACCCGGGGGTCGTCCACGACCTGGGGGCCCTGGCCGGGGCCCGCCACCTGTTCGCGCCGGGCGAGGGCTACTCGTACTGCAACGCCGGCTTCAGCATCGCCGGCGAGCTCATCGCCGCGGTGGCCGGCCAGCCCTACGCCGAGGTGGTGGCCCAGCGCATCGTCGGCCCGTTGGGGCTCGAGGGGGCCTGCTTCACCGCCGACGACGCCGTCACCCGCCCCGTCGCCCTGCCGCACTGGGTGATCGACGGCGAGGCGTACGTCCTCCGCGGGGCCGGCTGGCAGCCGGGCTGGGAGCTGGGGCCGCTGGACTGGGCCGCCGGCGGGCTGATCGCCTCGGTCCCGCACCTCCTGCGGTGGGGGCGCTTCCAGCTCGACGGCGCGGCCGACGACGGCACCGTGCTCCTCGACGCCGCGGCGCGGGCCCGCCTCCACGCACCGGTGGTGGAGGCCGACGAGGTGTCCTCGGTCGCCCTCGACTGGTCCGTGCGCACCAGCGACGGCGTCACCACGCTCGACCACGGCGGGGTCACCGTCGGCTACTGCACGGACCTGGTCGTCGTGCCCGAGCGCGGGGTGGTGGTGGCCTGCTGCACCCACGCCACCAACGGCGGCGCCGTCAACCAGGCCGTGCGGCGCTGGGCGCTCGAGCGTCTCGCCGGCATCGTCGAGCGCGACCCGTCACCCGATCCGGAGGCACCCGTCGACCCCGACCGGGTGGCCGGGCGCTACCTCCACCCGTTCGGCGTGCTCACCGTCGCGGCCGGCGACGAGGCCGGGACGGTGGTCGTCACCACCGAGGCCCGCACGGACGTCGGGTGGCAGCCGCCGCCGGACCCTCCCACCACCTTCCGCTTCACCGGCTCGTGCGACGCCGTGACCGACGGCGGCGTCGGCGTGGCCGAGCTCCTCCGCTGCGGGGAAGGCTGGATCCAGGTCCGGGGCCGGCGCGCCCCGCGCATCGACGACTGAGCCCGACGCCGGGGGCGGGGCCACGGTGCCCGGGCCCCCAGCGCCGGAGGTCGGGGCTAGGGCAGCGCCGAGGCGGGGATGCGGCCGTAGCCCACGAGGTGGCCGGACCAGTAGTCGACCGCGGCCTCCTCGACCCGGTCGTGGCTGCTGGACGCGTGGATGATCCGCCCGTCGCCGGCGTAGAGGGCGACGTGGCTGACGGTCCCGCTGGGGCCGCCCGAGCTGTAGAAGACGAGGTCGCCGGGCTGGAGCTGGTCACGGGGGATGGACTTCGCCCACCGGTGCTGGTCGCGCGACGTCCGGGGGATCGACGTGACGCCGGCCTGCTTCCAGGCCCACGAGGTCAGGCCCGAGCAGTCGAAGCCCGAGCTGGGGCTCGATCCGCCGTAGGTGTAGGGCCGCCCGATCTGCTGGCGGGCGTGGTCCACGGCGCTCTGGCCGGGTGTGCACCCCGCCAGGGAGGCGGCGGCGAGCAGCAGTGCGAGGACGAGGGTGGCGGTGACGGCACGGGTTCGGGTGAGCACGACGTTGGATCCCAGGTAGATGACGATTCGATGACGAACCGTAACGGGATCGCAATGTTGTTACCAGTCGCCCCCGAAGACGCTGGTCAGGGGTGGCTCAGAGATGAACGACCGGGCAGGTGACGGTGCGGGTGATGCCCTCGACGAGCTGGACCCGCGAGACGACCATCTTCCCCAGGTCGTCGACGGTCTCGGACTCGGCCCGGGCGATGACGTCGTAGCTCCCGGTGACCCCCTCGGCCGAGGTGATGCCGGAGATCTGAGCGACCTCCTCGGCCACCTGGGCCGCCTTGCCGACCTCGGTCTGGATCAGGATGTAGGCGCTGACGGCCACGGGACCTCCTCGGGGGATGAGCGGCGTGATCGTACAGGCGGGGTGCCCGCAGGGTCCGGCCGGGACCCGCAAGGACCACGGGGGGTCGGCGTCGAACCTCCCTCCGTGGCCGAGACCTGGACCCTCCCCGCTGCCCTCGACGCCGAGATCGACGAGGTGCTGAGCATGCTCCCACTGGTCGCGGCCGGGATGGGCGTGGCCGACAAGGTCTTCGACCAGCTCACCGGGCACCTGGCCCAGGCGCTGCTCCACGACGTGCGGGTGCGCCACGAGCGCGGCGAGATCAGCCGCGGCGACTACCTCACCGAGCTGTGCCAGCTGGTGGTGGCCCTCCAGGACCACGACCTCCTGGGCGGCGGCATCCCGCCCTCCCGCTAGCGGCGCCTCAGGCCGAGAGGCGCTTCTCGAGCTCGCGGAGCTCGTCGGCCATCTCGCCGGGAAGGCGCTCGCCGATGAAGGAGAAGTGGTCCTCGATCAGCGGGATCTCGCCCCGCCAGGCCTCGTTGTCGACCTTCAGGAGCTCGGCCATGGTGGCGTCGTCGACGTCGAGCCCGCTGGTGTCGATCGACCCGGGCGTGGGGACGTGGCCGATGGCGGTCTCGACCGCGTCAGCGGTGCCCTCGAGCCGCTCGAAGACCCACTTGAGCACTCGGCTGTTCTCGCCGAACCCGGGCCACAGGAACGAACCGTCCTCGCCCTTCCGGAACCAGTTGACCCAGTAGAGCTTGGGCAGCTTGTCGTCGTCGGTGGCCTCGCCGATGTCGAGCCAGTGCTTCATGTAGTCGCCGGCGTTGTAGCCCATGAAGGGGAGCATGGCGAAGGGGTCGAAGCGGACCTCGCCGATGGTGCCGGCGGCGGCGGCCGTCTTCTCCGAGCTCATGATCGAGCCGAGGAAGGTGCCCTGCTGCCAGTCGAAGGCCTCGGTGACGAGAGGGACGTTGGTGGCCCGGCGACCGCCGAAGAGGATGGCCGAGATGGGCACGCCCTTCGGGTCCTCCCACTCGGGGGCGATCGAGGGGCACTGCGACGCCGGGGCGGTGAAGCGGGCGTTGGGGTGGGCGGCGGGCGTCGAGGACTCGGGGGTCCAGTCGTTGCCCTTCCAGTCGATCAGGTGCGCCGGGGGCTCGTCGGTGAGGCCCTCCCACCAGATGTCGCCCTCGTCGGTCTCGGCCACGTTGGTGAAGATGCAGTTCTCGGTGAGCGTCTCCACCGCGTTCTTGTTGGTGGCGTCGCCGGTGCCCGGGGCGACGCCGAAGAACCCGGCCTCGGGATTGATGGCGTAGAGCCGGCCGTCGTCGCCGTGCTTCATCCAGGCGATGTCGTCGCCCACCGTCTCGCAGGTCCAGCCGGGCAGGGTCGGGATCAGCATGGCCATGTTGGTCTTGCCACAGGCCGACGGGAAGGCGGCGGCGATGTAGCGCTTCACGCCCTCGGGGTTGGTGACGCCCACGATCAGCATGTGCTCGGCCATCCAGCCCTCATCGCGCGCCATCGTCGAGGCGATGCGGAGGGCGAAGCACTTCTTGCCGAGGAGGGCGTTGCCGCCGTAGCCCGAGCCGTAGCTCCAGATCTCGTTCGAGGCCGGGAAGTGCGAGATGTACTTGTTGTCGGCGTCGCACGGCCACGGCACGTCGGGCCGGGTGGTGCCGTCGGCGAGGACCAGCGGGGAGCCGACCGAGTGGAGGCAGCGGACCCACTCGCCGTCGCCCAGCACGTCGAGGGCGCCCTGGCCCATGCGGGTCATGATCCGCATGCTGACGGCCACGTAGGGCGAGTCGGTGAGCTGCACGCCGATGTGGGCGATGGGCGAGCCCAGCGGGCCCATGGAGAAGGGGACCACGTACATGATCCGGCCCTTCATCGAGCCCCGGTAGTGCTCGAGGATCTCGGCCTTCATCTCGTCGGGGGCCCGCCAGTTGTTGGTGGGGCCGGCATCGATCTCCGCCTCGGAGCAGATGAACGTGCGGTCCTCGACCCGGGCCACGTCCGCGGGGTCGGACAGGGCGAGGTAGCTGTTGGGCCGCTTGGCCTCGTTCAGCGTCTTGAACGTGCCCGCCTCGACCAGCTGGCGGCACAGCATGTCGTACTCCTCCGCCGACCCGTCACACCAGTGGACGTCGGTGGCCCCGAAGACCTCCCTCCACTCCTCGACCCAGTCCTTCAGCTTCTGGTTGCCGGTGGTGGCGGTCATTCTTCGTGGTCTCCTGGGGTCGAGGGGGCTCAGGACGAGGGGTCGTCCGCCACCTTGGTGGGAGTGCTGTCGGGATCGTGGGGCTCGGGGATCGAGCCGGTCGGCTCCGGGAGGAAGCCGCGGTCGGGCGTGGCGCGCGGGAACCCGGGCGTGCCCATGTCGACCTCCGAACCCAGTCGGAGGGCCGTCGCCCTCCCCTCGGCATCGAGGTCGAAAACGACGCGCTGGCCCTGGCGCAGCATGCGGAAGACGGAGCCGTCGAGGGCGCCGCGGGCGAGGTCGAGCTCGGACAGGTCCGTGTCCCGCATGACGACGCCGTCGCCGGTGCCGGGGTCGTAGGACTTGATCACGCCTTGCACGTGGGGCTCACCTCGTGTCGCCGTTCGACCCTGCCCAGGCTACCGGGGCGTTAGGCCGACCTTCCATGGGGGGCACGTGCTCGTGTGCTCGGCTCAGGCCTCGACCGGCCGCTTGATGCGAGAGGCCTTGGTGATCTTGCCGGCCCGGATGCAGCTGGTGCACACGTCGATGCGCTTGGTGGTGCCGCCGACCACGGCCCGGACCCGCTGGATGTTCGGGTTCCAGCGCCGGTTGGTGCGGCGGTGGGAGTGGCTGACGCTCTTGCCGAACGACGGCTTCTTGCCGCAGACCACACACGTCGATGCCATCGTCCAGGAACCTCTACTCGTCTGTCTCGGGAACGTCCGGGGCCGGGCAACGCTACGGGCTGGTCTGAGGGTTCACAAACTCGGGAGGCCGTGGGGTCACGAACCCGAGGGCTGGATGCCAGGAGTGGGTGAACGCATAGGCTCCGCCGCCATGACGACCACCCGTCTCGGCGCCGACGAGATCCGGCGCGTGGTGGCGGCCTTCCGCGACGCCCTGCGCTCGCACCAGGCCCTCGTCAACCGGCTCAACGTCTACCCCGTGCCGGACGGCGACACGGGCACCAACATGGCCCTGACGCTGGAGTCGGTGGTCGGCGAGCTGGAGGGCGCCGAGGCCGACCTGGCCGCGACGTGCAAGGCCATCAGCCACGGCTCGCTGATGGGGGCGCGGGGCAACAGCGGCGTGCTGCTGTCCGGGATCCTGCGGGGCGTGGCCGTCACCGTCGCCGAGGCCGACGGGCTCGACGGGCCGGTGCTGGCGCGCTCCCTGCGGGCGGCCTCCGATGGCGCCTACGGGGCCGTCCCCCGACCGGTCGAGGGCACGATCCTCACCGTCATCCGGGAGGCGGCCGAGGCGGCCGAGGCGTGCGTCGCCTCGTCTGCGTCCGCCTCGCTGATCGAGGTCGGCGAGGCGGCGCTGGCCCAGGGTCAGGACGCCCTGGCCCGCACGCCCGAGATGCTCCCGGTGCTCAAGCAGGCGGGCGTCGTCGACTCCGGCGGCACCGGCCTCCTCCTCCTGCTCGACGCCCTGCTCCACGTCGCCGACGGCCGGCCCCTGCCGACGCCACCCGACGAGGACGCGGTGGCCGGGGCGGACCTCGACGCCCTGCGCGACCACGCCGACGCCGGCGACCACGACGGCCACGAGATCGGCGACCTGCGCTACGAGGTCATGTACTTCCTCGAGGCGTCCGACGAGACGATCCCCGCCTTCAAGAGGGTGTGGGGGAACATCGGCGACTCGATCGTCGTCGTCGGGGGCGACGGCCTCTGGAACTGCCACATCCACACCGACGACATCGGAGCCTCCATCGAGGCCGCCGTCGACATCGGGCGGCCCCGCAACATCCGCGTCACCGACCTCATGGAGCAGGTCGAGGAGGAGCGCTGGGTGCGGGAGGGGGCCGAGGCGGCCGCGGCCGAGCCGGCGCCGGAGCTCGAGCACGTGAAGACGGCGGTCGTCGCGGTGGCGACGGGCGACGGCGTGCGCCGGCTGTTCACGTCGATGGGCGTGCAGATCGTCGTGACCGGCGGCCAGACCATGAACCCGTCGACCCAGGACCTGGTGGCCGCGGTCGAGGCCACCGCGGCCGACGAGGTCGTGCTCCTGCCCAACAACAAGAACATCGTCCCGGTGGCCGAGCAGGTGGGCGCGCTGGCGTCGAAGCCGGTCCTCGTGGTGCCGACCCGCGGGGTGTCGGAGGGCGTGGCCGCACTGGTGGCCTACGACCCCGAGGCGCCGGCCGCGTCGAACGTCTCGTCCATGGGCTCGGCGGTCTCGGCCGTCGTGGCCGGCGAGGTCACCCAGGCCGTGCGGGAGTCGGAGTGCTCCGCCGGGCCGATCGCGGTGGGGGACTGGATGGGCATCGACCGGTCCGACATCCGCGTCGTCGGGCCGGACCTGGGCGACGTGGTGTGCGGGCTGCTCTCGGCCCTGCTCACCGACGAGCACGAGCTGGTGACCCTGATCGAGGGCGAGGGCTCGACGGCCGCGGTGACCCGGCGGGTGACCTCGTGGCTCTCGGACGAGTGGGCCGACGTCGAGGTCGAGGTCCTCCACGGCGGCCAGCCGCTCTACCCGTACTACGTCGGCATCGAGTAGCGGGTGGCGGCGGTGGCGCCCGATCTCGCCGGACGGCTCCGCGAGTTCGCCGCCACCTACCCCCACCTGCCGCTCTACTCGCGGATCTGCTCGGAGGCGGCGGCCGATCCGGAGGTCATCTCGCTCCTGGAGGCGGCGCAGCCGGGGCAGGAGCGGCCGGTGCTGTTGCTGGCCGCCCTGCACGACCTGGTCCTGCGGACGCCCGGTGTGGCGGCGGCGAGGTGGTACACGGCGGTGGGCGGTTCATCGCCGGGGCCGTCCGACGATCCGTGGCCGGACGTTCGCGCCACCTTGTTGGAGCACGCCTCGGCGCTGCGTGCGGTGATCGCCACCCGGTCGACCCAGACCAACGAGGTCAACCGGGCCGTGTACGTGGCCGCGCTGCTGACGGCGGCGGCCCGCGACGTGGGACCGATGCCGGTGGCCCTGGTCGAGCTCGGCTGCAGCGCCGGGCTGCTGCTCGGCCTCGACCGCTTCCGGATCTCGGTGGGCTCGACCGTCGTCGGCGACCCGGGTTCGCCCGTCCAGTGCTCCGGGTCGTTGCGGCCCGGGTCGACTGCGCTGGTGGCGCCGTCGCTGCCTCCGATCGTCGAGCGGGTCGGGCTCGACCTGGCGCCCGTGTCGCTGTCCGACGAGGACGAGGTGCGGTGGCTGGAGGCCTGTCTCTGGCCCGACCAGCCCGAGCGGCTGGCGCGGTTCCGGGCCGCGGTGGCCCTGCTGCGGCCCGACCCGCCGCTCGTCGTCGCCGGCGACATGGTCGACGACCTGTCCTCGGTGGCCCACTCCGCCCGCGCCGTGGCCACGGCGGTGTGCGGTGCGTCCGACGTGCACCTGGTGGTGATGTCGAACTGGGCCCTCACCTACGTGCGGCGGGACCGGCGCCCGCTGATCGCCTCGGCCCTGGCCGACCTGGCCGCCGATGGCCGCCCCGTCTCCTGGATCACCGCCGAGCCCCCCGGCGCCGTCCCCGACGTCGAGCCGCCCCCCCTCGAGGGCGAGACCGTCCTGGCCCTCCGCCGCTGGCGCGCCGGATCCGAGGTGCCGCCGTCCGTCCTCGGCGTCGCCCACCCCCACGCCCCCTGGCTCCACCTCCTCTGATGCACCCCCGAACTTTGAGCGCCTGACATCGCTATTCGATGCCAAACGCTCAAAGTTCAGTGGGTTCGGAGGTTGAGGTTTCGACAGGCGGCGCCAGGCCCACCCTGGGGCGATGAAGCGCTGGAGGGATGTCCTCGCCGAGGCTGCTCACCGTCACGGGGTGGTCACCCGCCGTGCGTTGCTCGACGCGGGGCTCTCGGAGGGTGGAGTCGATCGGCTCGTCGCCGACGGACGTCTCGTCGTCCTGTCACCGGGGAGCTACCAGATCGCCGGGTCACCCGACTGCCTCCAGGCGCGGGTGCTTGGGGTGATCGACTCGCTCGACGGCCAGGCGTGGGCGTCGCACCGGACGGCGGCGAGGCTCCACGGCGTCAAGGTCCACGGTCCGGCGGGTGTCATCGACATCTTGCGGCTCAACGGGCTGAGTGCACGGCACGCCGGGGTGCAGGTCCATCGCACGACTCGTCTGCTCGCCCATCACGTCACGATGGTCGATCGAGTACCGGTCACGACGGTGCCCCGCACCATCTTCGACCTAGCCCGAAGGACAGGGCCGAAGGTGCTGGATCGGGCCGTCGAGCACGCGCTGCGTGATCGGCTGTGCACCGTCGGCAGCCTCTACCGGGTGTTGGCAGAGATGGGCGGCCGAGGGCGGCCAGGCACGGTCAAGATGCGCAACGTCCTCGTTGCCCGGGGTCGGGACTACATCCCGACCAAGAGCGACATGGAGCTGGTGGGACGGGCCCTCCTCGATGACGTCCCCGGCATCGAGTGGGAGGTCCCGATGTCGGACGAGCGGGGGTTCATCCGGTCTGTGGACGGCCGGGTGGCCGCCGCCCACCTCGTGGTCGAGTTCGACGGCCGGACGTTCCACGGTCGGCCTGCCGACGTCGATCGTGACGCCGCCGAGGACGCTCGGCTGGTCGTCCTGGGCAACGTCGTGCAGCGTCTCACGTGGGCCGACCTGACGGTTCGGGCCGAGGCCACCCGAGCACTCATCGATCGGCTCGTCCAGGGCGGCGCGGCCTGAACACTGCCGACCTTTGAGCGCGTGACATCGGTATTCGGTGTGAGGCGCTCAAAGTTCGAGGGGGGCCGACGGGAGGGGAGGTGGTCGGTAGGGTCGGGGGGATGGCGCGACGGCTCTCCCAGCTGGCGAAGCTGCCGGTGACGGAGCTGACCGGGGTCGGGCCCAAGGCGGCCGAGGGGCTGGCCGACGCCTTCGGCGTGGCGACGGTGCTGGACCTGCTCACGCACTACCCGCGGCGGTGGATCGACCGGACCAACGAGGCCCGCATCCGCGACCTGCGGCCCGGCGACGAGGCCATGGTCGTGGGCGAGGTCCGCCGCATCCAGTCCCGCCGCACCCGGGGCCGGCCGCCCCGCACGCTCGTCACCGCCGACATCACCGACGGGTCGGGTCACCTCAAGGTCACCTTCTTCAACCAGGGCTGGCGCGAGCGCCAGCTGCCGGCCGGCACCCAGTGCGTCCTGTTCGGCAAGGTCGACTCCTACCGGGGTGAGGTCCAGATGACGAACCCCGTGGTCGACCTCCTCGGCGACCAGACCGGCCGCTTCGTCCCCGTCTACCCGCAGTCCGAGAAGGTCCGGGTCACGTCGCAGGACGTGGGCCGGTGGATGAAGGAGGTCCTGGACCGGGCGGGCGAGTTCGCCGAGCCGCTGCCGGAGTGGGTCACGACGCAGCACACCCTCGTCGACCGCACCCGGGCCTTCCGGGGCATCCACCGCCCCGACGACCACGCCGACGTCAGCGTGGCCCGCAAGCGTCTCGTGTTCGACGAGCTGCTGCGGGTCCAGCTCGCCCTCATCCTCCGCAAGCGAGCCCTCGAACGGGTCACCAAGGGCATCGAGCACCAGACCGGTGGCGCCCTCGTCGAGCAGTTCCACCAGCGGCTGCCGTTCCCCCTCACCGGCGCCCAGCAGCGCGTGATCGACGAGATCGCGGCCGACCTCGCCGGCCCCCATCCCATGCACCGCCTCCTCCAGGGCGACGTCGGCGCGGGCAAGACGGTCGTGGCCCTGAGCGCCCTCCTCGTCGCCGTCCAGGGCGGGCACCAGGGCGCGCTCATGGCGCCGACCGAGGTCCTGGCCGAGCAGCACCACCTCGGCATCCGGGAGCTGCTCGAGGGGCTGACCGTGACCGACGACCAGAACCTCCTCGGAGAGCGACCCGTCGGCGTCGAGCTCCTCACCGCCCGCAGCACGGCCACCGACCGCAAGCGCATCGCCGCCGGCCTGGAGCGGGGCGACGTCGACATCGTGATCGGCACCCACGCCCTCATCCAGGGCACCGTCGCCTTCCGCGACCTCGGCGTGGTGGTGGTCGACGAGCAGCACCGCTTCGGGGTCGAGCAGCGGGCCGCGCTGCGCGAACAGGGCGCCGGCGACGTCACCCCCGACGTCCTCGTCATGACGGCCACGCCGATCCCCCGCACCGCGGCCATGACGGTCTACGGCGACCTCGACGTGTCGATCCTCGACGAGCTGCCGCCGGGCCGGACGCCGATCACCACCCACTGGGTCCGCACCGAGGAGCCCGACGAGGAAGACGAGGACGCCGAGCCCGAGATGGGGCCCGACCCGGAGGACGCGGTCTGGGAGGCGGTCAGGCGAGAGGTGGGCGAGGGCCGCCAGGCCTACGTCGTGTGTCCCCTGATCGAGGAGTCCGACAAGCTGGAGGCCGCCAGCGCCCAGGAGACCTACGACCGGCTCACCTTCGCGCCCGACGGCGAGCTGGCCGGCCTCACCGTCGAGCTGCTCCACGGGCGGGTGCCGCCGGCCGAGAAGGAGGCGGTCATGGAGCGCTTCCGCACCGGGCGCACCGATGTCCTCGTCGCCACCACCGTCATCGAGGTCGGCGTCGACGTCCCCAACGCCACGGTGATGGTCGTGCTCGACGCCGATCGCTTCGGCATCGCCCAGCTCCACCAGCTCCGGGGCCGGGTCGGCCGCGGGGCCCACGCCAGCACCTGCTACCTGATCGGCTCGGGCGCCACCGAGGAGTCGGTGGAGCGTTTGGAGGCGATGGTCCGCACGACCGACGGGTTCGAGCTGGCCGAGGTCGACCTCGACCTGCGGGGCGAGGGCACCTTGATGGGCGGGCGCCAGAAGGGCCGGAGCGACCTCAAGCTGGCCTCGCTGCGCCGCGACCGCGAGTGGGTGGCCAAGGCCCGCGAGGTCGCCATCGCCCTGGTCGACGCCGACCCCGAGCTGGCCGACGAGCCCCTCCTGGCCGACGAGGTCAGCCTGTTCCTGGGCGAGGAGGAGCAGGACTTCCTGCTCAAGGGATGAGAGGCCGACAACACCAGGGGCGCCGGTTGGTCCGGCGCGTGCTCCGCCGTCACGGTCTCGCCGTCGTGGGTCTCGTCGTCGTGTCGGTCGGGTGGTCGCTGATCAACCTGCGGCACCTGCTCGACCAGTGGTCGACGGCCGTCCCGACCCGCCTCGACAACCGCTTCCAGGCGTGGGTGATCCACTGGGTGCAGGGCGCGGTGATGGGCGAGCACAGCCTGTTCGACGCGGCCACGTTCGCGCCCGCACCCGACTCGCTGACGTTCTCCGACCACCTCATCGGGCTGGCCGTCGTGCTGCTGCCGCTGCGGTGGCTCGGGCTGAGCCCGGCCGCGATCTTCAACACCGGTCTCGTCCTCGGCGTGGTGGCCGACGCCGTGGCCGCCTACTTCATGGGCTTCGTCCTCACCCGCCGCCGGTCGGCCGGGCTGGTCTGCGCCGCCGTGTTCGCCCTGGGGCCGGTGCCGTGGCTCGCCACCATGCACATCAACCTGGTGTGGCGACCGGGGCTGCCGCTGATCGTCGCCATCGTCTGGGTGCTGGCCGACCGCGCCGCCAGGCGCGACGAGTGGGAGTCGGTGCCGTCGGACCGCCTGCTGCTGCCCGCCCTCGGCCTGGTGGTGGCGTGGCAAGGGCTCCTGTCGTTCTTCTACGCCGTCTTCGTCCTGATCCTGGTCGTGCTGGTGGTGGCAATCCGTTGGCGCGACCTGCGCTCGCGCCTCGTGCCCGTGGCGGTGGCCGTCGGGCTGGGCGCGGCCGCCTTCGTCCCCAGCTACCTCCCGTACCTCGAGACCCGCAGCCGGTACCCGGACTTCCGCTTCGAGCTCGACCAGATCGCCTTCCTGCGGGCCGCACCCCACATCGTCGAGGACAGCAACGTGGTGTGGGGCGGGACGTTGGGCCGTCCGCTGTTCGGCCTCGACGGCTTCCACGCCTTCCCGGGCGCGACGGTGATCGCCCTGGTGCTGGTGGGCCTGGCCGCGGTGGCGTCCTGGCGGCGACGGCACGGGTGGTCGGTGCCCGCCATCGGCCTGGTGGTCACCGTCGTGGGCGCGCTCGGGGCGCTGGGCCCGGGCGAGGGCGCGTGGCGGGACTGGACGCCCTACTCCCTGGCCTTCCGCTTCGTGCCCGGGTTCTCCGCCATCCGGGCGTCGGGACGGTTCGTGCTGCTGGTGCTGGTGGGCGTGGCCGTCCTCGCCGCCCTGGCCACCGGGGCGGTGCTCGACCGGTGGGAGGACCGGTCCCGCGTCGGTGCCGAACGAGGCCGGCCCGGTCGTCCCGGGTGGCTGGTCGGGGCGGCGTGCGCCGGTCTGGTGATCACGGCCGTCGGCGTCGAGGGCCTGAGCTCCGGCCGTGACGTCACGCCGGCCACGGTGCACCGGATCGACGAGGTGCTGGCCGAGCAGGACGAACCCGGCGGCGTGGCCTACCTGCCCGACGGCTACGGCACCTTCGCCGACTACGACGCCCAGGAGGAGTTCGTGCTGCGGTCGACGGCGCACGACCGTCGCATCGTCAACGGCTTCGCCGGCTACTACCCACCGTCCGCGCTCGAGCTGTCCGAACGGTTGGAGTCGCTGCCCGACGACGATGCCCTCGACTGCCTCGCCGCCCACGACATCCGCTTCGTCGTGGTGACCGAGCGGGTCGCCCTCACCCCGTGGGCCGCCCTCGACGACCCCGACGCCGCCGCACCCCTCGAGCTGGTGGCCGAGGCCGACGGCGAGCTCCTCTACCGCGTCCCCGACCGCGACGTCGACGCCGACACCTGCCCCCTCCCGGACTGAACCCCGTCGAACTTTGAGCGCCTGACATCGAATAGCGTTGCCAGGCGCTCAAAGTTCGGGACGGTGGGGCCTCAGCCGGGACCTCAGGTGTCGGCGGACCAGCGGTGCTTGCCGGCCCGCTTGGCCCGGTAGAGGGCCCGGTCGGCCTGGCCCAGGATGCGGTCGACGTCGGCCTCGTCGACCACGGGGCCGTCGACGAGCGCCAGACCGACGCTGCAGCCGACGGGGATGGTCTCGTCCTCGACGACGACGGGGCGCTCGAGCACGTCGACCAGGCGGGTGGCGACCTCCTCGGCCTCCTCCGGGGCGTCGAGGTCGGGGCACCAGAGGGCGAACTCGTCACCGCCCAGGCGGACCAGGAGGTCCTGCGGCCGGGCCGTGCCGGCCATGCGGGACGCCACGGCCTGGAGGACCCGGTCGCCGGCGAGGTGGCCGTGGCGGTCGTTGACCGCCTTGAAGTCGTCGAGGTCGCAGAACAGGAGGGCCGACAGCTTGGAGCCGTCGTGGCGCATGTGCGTCGCCAGCTGGGTCCGGTTGGCCACGCCGGTCAGCGGGTCGGTGGTGGCCGCCGCCTGCAGATCGGTCCGGGTCGTCGACCAGCGCAGGGCCAGCTGGGCCAGCTTGGCCACCTCGGCGAAGTGCCGGGCGTGGGAGGCCCGCGGCGGTCCCGGACGGGTGCGCCACACGGCCACGACGCCGCGGGGCGGGTCATCGTCGTCGTCGCCGTGGACGGGCACGAGCCAGACGCAGTGGCACCCGGCGGCCCGGGCCGCCGCCGCGACCCTCGGCTCGAGGGCGTCGAGACCGACCTCGACCGGCCGCGGGATCGACATCGACCGGGGGAGCAGCTCGATGCCGACGGCGTGGGGCGCCGACAGGACGGGGTCGAGTCCCGGGGCGGCCACGGCGACACGACGCCCGACCGGGTCGGACACGACGATCGAGGTCCGCCCGTAGGGCGCCTGCACGTCGCTCCAGCGCACGACCTGCGCCAGCAGCGTCAGCAGGTCCGCCTCGGTGAGCAGCGACCCGAGGAAGTGGAGCAGCAGCCCCGGCGCCTCGTAGGACCGGCCCCACACCAGGAACAGGCCGGTCCCATCGGGCTCCCGCAGGTCGAGACCGCCGAACTCGAGGGTGATCCAGGAGCCGTTGGCCCGCGCCAGGCGCAGCACGACCAGGATGCGGTCCTCGGCGGAGCGGGCGTCCTCGGAGAGGGTCTCGATCACGAGGTCGACGTCGTCGGGGTGGAGGACGTCGAGGGCGTTCGACCCGATCAGCTCCTCGGGCGCTCGGCCCAGGACCGACCGGCACGAGTCACCGACCCAGGCGATCCGGCCATCGCCGTCGATGGCGAGGAAGAGCACCATGCCGTCGTCGACGAGGCGCCGGACCACCGACTCGTCCATGAACGGGTGCGGCACATCCGACAACTGCAGATCCCCTTGGATCGACGATGACCAACCAGGTGAACTCGCCCCTCCCCGCGCTGCCACCCGGCCGCCGAGACGACATTACCGCCCCTACACGTCCTCCGACCCCACCCACCACCCTATGTGGGTCGGCTTCGCCGACGCCGTACATTCGCCTGCATGGCACTCGACCCCGACCTCAAGGCCCTGGCGGACGACAAGAACTTCGCCGCCCTCACCACGCTCATGCCCGACGGCCAGCCCCAGACGCAGGTCATGTGGGTCGGCGCCGACGACGACCACCTCCTGATCAACACCGAGATCCACCGGGCCAAGTACGAGAACACCAGCCGCGACCCGCGGGTGACCGTGACGGTGTGGGACGCCGCCAACCCGTACCGCTACGTCGAGGCCCGGGGCCGGGTCGTGGGCGAGATCCGTGGCGACGCCGCCCGGGCCCACATCGACGAGCTGTCACGGAAGTACGGCGGGAGCGACTACCCGCCGTCGGCGATCCAGAGCGAGCGCGTCATCCTCGAGGTGGCGCCCGAGAAGGTGGTCAAGAAGCTCTGAGCCTCACCAGTCGTCGCCGTGGAGGTCGGCGTCGTCGCCGCCGGGGACGACCAGGTCCCAGCGGTCGAGGCAGTCCTCGCAGCGGTAGGCGACGATCTCCCCGGGCTCCCAGTCGCCCTCCTCGGGCGGGAAGCTGATCCGGTGCGCCCGCCCTCCGCAGTCGATGCAGTCGATGACCCCGGGGACGGCGGGGACGTCGTCGGTCACCGGTCGCCCGCGTCCGACCGGGCCTTCTGGTTGGCGGTGAACCGGGCCACGCCGTCGAGGAAGCCGTCGGCGAAGATCACGGCCTGGCCGTGGCGGTCCTCGTTGGCCAGCCCCTCCTCCAGCCCGAGGCCGAGCCCCTCGTAGACCGATGTCCGGTCGTGGGTGACGCAGGTCCACGGCTTGTCGGCGATGCCGGCGGCCAGCTCGATCGCCGCTTCGAGGGCGGTGCCGTCGGGGACGAGACGGGTGACGAAGCCGGCCCGCTCGGCCTCGGCGGCCGGCACCTCGCGCCCGGTGAGGATCCAGTCGAGCGCCCGCCCGAGCCCGACGATCTGCGGCAGCCGGTAGGTGCCCCCGTCGATCAGCGGCACGCCCCAACGGCGCTCCAGACAGCCGAACACCGCGCTCTCGCCGGCGACGCGCAGGTCGCACCAGGCGGCCAGCTCGATCCCGCCGGCGACGCACCAGCCCTCGACGGCGGCGATCACCGGCTTCGAGAGCTGGAGGCGGGTCGGCCCCAGGGGGCCGGACGGCCGCAGCCGGGGCAGGTCCTTGAGGTCGGCGCCGGCGCAGAAGGCCGTCTCGTCGCCGGTGAGGACGGCGACCCGCAGGTCGGGATCCTCGTCGAAGGCGATCAGCTCGTCGTGGAGGCGCTCGGCGGTGGCGCTGTCGATGGCGTTGCGTCGCTCGGGCCGGCCGATGCGGATGACGGTGACGCCGTCCGGGGTCTCGCTCATGCCCGGACCCTATGCCTGTCGGGGCGCTGCGCTTAGGAGAGGGTCGGGGCGCGGAGGTGGGCGAGGGCGACGGTGGCCGCCATGGCCACGTTGAGCGAGTCGACGCCGGGGGCCATGCCGATGCGGACCGGGGTGACACCGGGGGCGGCGAGCGTGGCGGCGTCGAGCCCGGGCCCCTCGGCGCCCACGACCACGACGATCCGGTCGTCGGCGGCGGGGACGGGCCCGGCGTGGAGCAGCTCGTCGGCGACCGGCGTGAGGGCCACGACCGTCCAGCCGTTGCTCGCCAGGGCGGAGAGGTCGTCGGGCCAGGTGGCCCGGGCGTGCGGGACGTGGAGGACGTGGCCCATCGAGACCCGGACGCAGCGGCGGTACCACGGGTCGGCGCAGGTGGGGTCGAGCAGGACGGCGTCGACCCCGAAGGCGGCCGCCCCCCGGAACAGGGCGCCGAGGTTCTCGTGGTCGTTGACCCCCTCGACGGCGAGGACGGTGCGGGCCGTGGCCGTCAGCGTCGCCGGGTCGAGGGGCTCGGGCCGGGACACCGCGGCCACCACGCCGCGGTGGAGGGGGAACCCGGCGGTCGCCTCCAGCACGTCGGCCGGCGCGGTGTAGACGGCGGCGCCGTGGGCGGCCAGGGCCTCGATGGCGGCGGCCATCCGGTCGACCTTGCGCTCGCCGACGAGCACCGATCGGGTGGCGGCGGCGTGGGGCGAGTCGACCAGCGCCTCGACGGCGAGGGCGCTCTCGACGATGAACACGCCCCGCTCGGCCTCGTACCGCTTCCGCAGCGCCGGGTCGGTCAGCGTCCGGTAGTCCTCCAGCCGCGGATCGCCAGGATCGTCGATGCGGGTGGTGGTGAGCGGCACCTAGGGAAGGTAGGGCGTGTAGTCGTCCAGCGTGCGGAGGATGTCGTCCCGGCCGGCGGAGGGGAGGCGCAGGACGCACTCGTCGATGCCGATGGACGCGTAGTGCTCGAGCTTCTCGGGTGTCGGGAGCGTCCCGAAGGTCATCACCCGCAGGGTCCCCGGGTCACGGCCGGCGGCCTCGGCCTCGGCCCGGAAGCGGGGCACGGCCTCGGTCAGCCCGGCCCCGCCGATCGGGATCCACCCGTCGCAGTAGCGCTGGACGTGGCCGAACACCGTGGGGCTGGCGATGCCGCCCAGGAGGACGGGGACGCCGGGCCGCACGCCGTCCGGCCGGACCACCGTCTGGACGGGCTTGGGCCAGGCCCACGACGGGCTCAGGCTCGCGTGCTCGCCGGCGAACGACGCCACCTCGTCGGCCCACAGGGCCTGCATCACCCGCATCCGCTCCTCGACCACGGCCCGCCGCTGCTCCATCGTCACGCCGTGGTCGGCCAGCTCGTCCTCGTTCCAGCCGAAGCCGATGCCGAGCTCCAGCCGGCCCCCGCTCAGGTGGTCGAGGGTGGCGGCCTCCTTGGCCGTGACGATCGGGTCGCGCTGGGCGGGGAGGAGGATGCCGGTGCCGACCCGCAGCCGCTCGGTCGTGGCGGCGGCGTAGGCCAGGGCGACGAAGGGGTCGAGCGTCCGCTTGTACATCTCG
>DASVEC010000074.1:0-3423 GCA_036380755.1 Iamia sp.
GGCGACGGCGGTCGCATCCGGTGCCAACGAGTCAGGCGTCCTGCTCGTGGGGGGACAGGGGTCGGACCTCGACGGACCCGTAGGTCACGTTCGGCATGCGCTTGGCCCAGCCGAGGGCGGTGTCGAGGTCGGCGACGTCGATGACGATGTAGCTGAAGAACGACTCCTTCGTCTCGGCGAACGGACCGTCGGTCACGAGCGCCTCGTCGTCGCGGATGCGGACGGTGGTGGCCGTGGCCTCCGAGTCGAGGCCCTTGGCGTCGAGGAAGACGCCGGAACCGGTGAGCTCGCCCATCACCTCGCCCCACTTCGCCATCTCGGCGTCGAACTCGGGCGTGCCCTCGGCGGGGCCGGCATCGGGCGTGTGGCGGAGCAGCAGCATGTACTTCATGGGGGAGCCTCCTCAGGCTGGGTGCGGTCGACCGGGTGTCGCCGTACATGATGACGTCGGGGTGCCTCGTCCGATTCGACACGCGGCGCGAAAGAATTTCTGGGACGGGTCAGACTCGACGGGTGAGCTTCGATCCCTACGCCCCGTACGGTCCGCTGGTCGAGACCACGATGCGCCTCGTGACCTGGAACGTCTGGGGCCGGTTCGGCGACTGGGAGCCGCGCCAGGCCGGCATCGAGGACGCGCTGGCCGCCGCCGAGCCCGACGTCGTGGGCCTGGTGGAGTGCTGGGCGACGCCGGGGACCGACCAGGCGACCCGGGTCGGCGAGCGCCTCGGGCTCGAGCACCGCCTCTTCGTCGGCGACTGGGACCAGGACGGCTGGACCTCGGGCATCGGCGTCGTCTCCCGATGGCCCATCTCCGGACACGAGCGCCACCCGCTCCCGGGCCGCGACGGGACTGCGGTCGGCGAGACGCTGTTCGTCATCGTCGACGGGCCTCGCGGGCCCCTCCAGCTGTTCGTGACCATGCTCGACTTCCCGCTCGGTGCCAGCGGGGTGCGGCAGGCCCAGGTCCGTCAGCTCGCCGAGCTCGTGGACCAGAAGGCCCGGCGGCGCCATCCGGTGGTGGTGTGCGGGGACCTCAACGCCGGTCCGGACTCCGACGAGCTCCGGATGCTGACCGGGCGGAGCGAGCCGCCCGTTCCCGGCCTCGTCTTCTACGACGCCTGGGAGGTGGCGGGCGACGGGACACCGGGCCACACATGGTCCAACCGCAACTCGCTCGCGGCGATCGCGCTGTGGCCCGATCGCCGGATCGATCACATCCTCTCGGCGTGGCCCCGGGCCGGCGGCGCCGGCCATCCCACCCGGTGCGAGCTGCTCGGCGTCACCGCCACCCCCGACGCGCCCCAGCTCTCGGACCACTACGGCGTGGCCGCCGACCTCAGGTACTGACCGGCACGAGGCTGGCGGTGCAGCCCCATGTCCCGGCGGGGGCCCGTGTGGCTCGGGAGCAAGGGGAGCACCGGGTGACCGGGAGGCACGTCGTCGCCGGGCTGGGGCAGCGAGTGGTGCGAGACGAGGTGGGCTCGGATGTCCTCCGCCAACGAGGCCCAGTGCGGGGTGAAGTTCAAGATCACGACGTGCCGGCCCCGGCCGGTGCGGTTGGCGGTCGTCCCGTGCAGGGTGCGGTAGTCGAGCACCACCAGGTCGCCCGGCTCGGCCGACACCACCACGCCCCCGTCCACGTCGCCGTCGATGGCTCCGGTGACCGGATCGGTGCGGTCGGCCACCACCTCCGGTCGACGGTGGGAGCCGGGCACCACCCGCAGGGCCGCCCGCTCCGGGACGACCTCCTCGACGTAGCAGAGGACGGCCACCTGTGACGGCGCCTGTTCGTAGGAGGCCGGGTGGTCCCAGCACCACCAGTCCTGGTGCCACGGCAGCGGACCGGTGCCCGGTGCCCGCACGCTGACGTAGCCCGAGATCCAGCGCAGGTCCGTCGCCCCGCACGCCCGCTGCACGGCGGCGACGACACCCGGATCGGCGAGGAGCACCTCGGCCACCTCGTCGTGCCAGGGGAGCGGGACGAGGACGTTGTTGGGGCGGATGCAGCTCGCCGGGTCCGAGGTGTCGACCCCCCGGTCCAGAGCGCCGCGCACCGCGGCGCGCACCGGTGCGGGGATGGCGCCGCGCACCACGGTCACCCCGTCGTCCCGAAGCGTCCACCCCTCGTCGACCACCGGCCGACCCTACCGTCGGCTCCGGCGCGGTCAGGACGGGGTCCGCTCGCTCCGGGCGATGAAGCGATCGCGGGCGTCGGCGTCCTCGAACCCGATGACGGTCCAGGCCTCGTCGACGCCGGCCCGGCGCAGCGCCTCGACCCGGTGGTTCCCGTCCTCGAGCACCAGGCGGTCGTCGGAGAAGGTGGCGACGACCGGCGGCGGCTCGTGGCCGTCCACGACCTCGTCGGCCAGGTCCTCGACGTCGTCGCGCCACTCGTGGTCCGCGACCGGTTCGAGTACGGGATGGTCCGGCGGGCCGGCGAGACGGTGCAGCTGGTCGAGCGGCACCTCGACGGGCCCGATCCAGCAGCGCGGGGAGTCCGAGAGCTGCGCGGCCAGCTCGGCGTTGTCGCTGCCGGGGCTGGCCAGGAAGGCCCGGACCCAGTCGCCCAGATCGTCGCAGGCGGCGGCCTGGCGGGCCGAGGCGGTCGAGAAGTCGTCGGGGTGGGCCGGCCCGGTGAGGCCGAGCAGGTGGTCGGCCTCGTTGTACGAGCGGAGGATCCAGCTGCCCCGGTCGGGGTCGTGCTCCCACTCGGTGAGGCCGGTGTTGGTCGGCCGCAGGTGGGCGCTCGTGCCCGGGCTGGGCATGCCGAGGAGCAGGCGGATCGACGCCATGATCACCCCGGCATGGCACACCGCCACCACCGTGCGGTCGGCGTGCTCTCGGGCCAGGCGCTCGAGCGTGCTCTGCACCCGGTCGTGGAAACCGTTCCAGCTGTCGCCGCCGGGGGCGAAGATCCGGTCGGGCTCGGCCTCCATGTCGAAGGAGCCGAAGCGGGCGTTGTAGTCCGCCCAGTCGACGCCGTCGGCCTCGCCGGTGTGCACCTCACAGAGGTCACAGTCCCGCGTCGACACCTCCAGCCCGAGCCCGGGACCGACGATCGTCGCCGTCTCGATCGCTCGAGGCAGCACGCTGGTGACGAGGAGATCGGCCCGCACCCGGCCGGTGGACCGGAGGTGATCACGCAGGGCCTCGGCCTGCCGCCGCCCGAGCGGGGTGAGGCCCCGGCCCCCCGTCGGACCGGCGATCGGGCCGTGGAAGCCGGCGTGCGCCTCGCCGTGGCGGACGAGGATCAGCCGCATGGCGCGGACGGTCGGTCGAGCACGCCGCCCACTCGCCGAGCGGACCGCCCCAAAACGCCGAACTCGGTGGGATTTCGGCCCCCAGGGGGGCGCGGATCCCACCGAGTTCCGGGGGTGGGGGTGCAGTCGGGGTCAGCCGACGGGGGTGAGGGCGGTGGCGGCG
>DASVEC010000075.1:0-4431 GCA_036380755.1 Iamia sp.
CCCCGGAGCAGGCCCGGGCCGTCGTCCTGGCCGTCCTCGCCGGGTGCACGGCGGCCGAGGTCGGGGCGCACGAGGGCATCCCGCTGGGGACGGCCAAGACCCGCATCCGCACCGGCCTGCGCCGCCTGCGCGCCGCCACCGCCACCGATCCCGCCACCGACCCCGCCCGGGAGGAGACATGACCGCCCCCGAGGCCCACCCCGACGACGAGCTGGTCGACCTGGCCCTCGGCCACGTCACCGGCGAGCGACGCTCGGAGCTGGCTCGCCACCTGCTGGCCTGCCCGCGCTGCCGCCACGAGTACGAGGGCCTGGTCGCCTCGGTCGAGGCGGTGGCCACGGCCGCACCGGCCGTCCAGCCCCCGCTCGGCTTCGACCAGCGCACCCTGGCCCGGATGGGCGGTGGCGCGACGGCCGCGCCGGTGCGCTCGCGGCGGTGGCTCCCGGTCGCGGCCGCGGCCGCCGTCGTGGCCCTCGTGCTCGGCGCCGGCGGCGGGGCCTGGTGGGCCGGGCGGGACGAACCGACGGGCACCGACCGGGTCGCCGCCCTCACGACCGGCGCGGGTCGCGACGTGGGCACCGCCACCGTCACCGAGGTGGACGGCGCCCCCGTCCTGGTGGTGGGTCTGACCACCGGCCCCGCGGGCGCCACCTACACCTGCCGGATGCGCTTCGCCGACGGCTCGACCCTCGACACCGAGCCCTGGTCGGCTGCCCCCGGCGCCGGTTGGCTGGTGCCGCTCCCGGACGACCGGGGCCCGCTCACCGGCATCGAGCTCCTGCCCCCCGACGCCGGCACCGCCTGGTCCACCGCCGACCTCCACAACTGAGCGTAGTACAGGTTTCGCTCATCCATATTGTGCAGTACTGTCATGGCATGACGATGACGCCCGTGCAGATGAAGGTGACCAAGGCTGGTCAGATCTCGCTGCCCGCCGAGATCCGCCACCGGTGGAAGGTCGAGCGAGTGCTGATCGTCGACCACGGCGACCGCATCGAGGTCCGCCCGATGGTCGACGATCCGATCGGTGCGATCCGCGGCAAGTACAAGGGCCTCGGCATCAACACCGACGAGATGCGCGCCGAGGCCCGTCGTGAGGAGGCGGAGGCGGAGGAGAGGATGCTCCGCCGCATGGGGCGGTGACGCTCCTCGATGCCTACGGCCTCGTGGCCTTGATGGCCGACGAGGCGTGTGCCGGCGAGGTCGAGGACCTGATGCGAGGCGGAGCGTCGATCGCCTCGGTCAACCTCGCCGAGGTGGTCGATCGGATGGCCAGGCTCCACGACGTCGATGTCCGGGACGACCTCGACTGGCTGACGTCGACGGGGCTCGGCGTCGTGCCGCTCGACGCGGGCTTGGCGGTCCGCGCTGGTGAGCTCAGGGGGATGCGGTACCACCACCGATCGGCTGCGGTCAGCATGGCGGACTGCATCGCGGCGGTGACGGCACTCCACCTCGGGGTCCCGCTCGCCACGTCGGACCCGGCCTTGGCCGCGATGGTCGTCGCCGAGGGAGGCAGCGTCGTGGCCCTGCCCGACTCTCGTGGGGTGCGGCCCGAGTAGCGCCCCACGTTCTGGCACTCGGGGCTTGCGAGTGCCAAGAGGTGGCCGTAGGGTTGGCACTCGGCACGATCGAGTGCCAGCCGCCCTGACTCCCAGGGGACCCCGCCGCCGGGTGGGGAGCAACGCAAAGACGCACGGAGGCGCAATGAACCTTCAGCCGCTCGACGATCGCATCGTCGTCCGCCCCGGTGATGCCGAGGCCACCACCGCCAGCGGGCTGGTCATCCCCGACACCGCCAAGGAGAAGCCCCAGCAGGGCGAGGTCCTCGCCGTCGGCCCCGGTCGCCGGGCCGAGAACACCGGTGAGCTGATCCCGACCGACGTCGCCGTGGGCGACACCGTCGTCTACTCCAAGTACGGCGGCACCGAGATCACCGTCGAGGGCGAGGACCTGCTGATCCTCAACGCCCGCGACGTCCTCGCCAAGGTCGACAAGTAGGAGACCAGATGTCCAAGACCCTGAAGTTCCAGGACGAGGCCCGCCGCGGCCTCGAGGCCGGCGTCAACAAGCTGGCCGACGCGGTCAAGGTCACCCTCGGCCCGCGGGGCCGCAACGTCGTGCTCGAGAAGAAGTTCGGCGCCCCCACGATCACCAACGACGGCGTGTCCATCGCCCGTGAGGTCGAGCTGGAGGACCCCTACGAGAACATGGGCGCCCAGCTGGTGAAGGAGGTCGCCACCAAGACGAACGACGTCGCCGGTGACGGCACCACCACCGCCACGGTGCTGGCCCAGGCCCTGGTGAAGGAGGGCCTCCGAAACGTGGCCGCCGGCGCCAACCCGATGGCCCTCAAGCGGGGCATCGACAAGGCCGTCGAGGCCGCCGTCGAGGCCATCCGCGACCAGGCCCGCGACATCGACGACCGCAGCGAGATCGCCCAGGTCGCCACCATCTCGGCCAACAACGACGCCTCCATCGGCGAGGTCCTCGCCGACGCCATCGACAAGGTGGGCAAGGACGGCGTGGTCACGATCGAGGAGTCGAACACCTTCGGCATGGACCTCGAGTTCACCGAGGGCATGCAGTTCGACAAGGGCTTCCTGTCCCCGTACTTCGTCACTGACGCCGAGCGCCAGGAAGCCACCCTCGAGGACGCCTACGTGCTGTTCGTCGAGGGCAAGATCGGCTCGGTGCAGGACCTCCTGCCCGTGCTCGAGAAGGTCATGCAGAGCTCCAAGCCGCTGCTGATCATCGCCGAGGACGTCGAGGGCGAGGCCCTCGCCACCCTCGTGGTCAACAAGATCCGTGGCACCTTCAACTCGGTGGCCGTCAAGGCCCCCGGCTTCGGCGAGCGCCGCAAGGCGATGCTGGCCGACATGGCCACCCTCACCGGTGGCCAGGTCATCTCCGAGGAGGTCGGCCTCAAGCTCGAGAACGTGACGCTCGACCTGCTCGGCAGTGCCCGCAAGGTCGTCGTCACCAAGGACAACACGACCCTCGTCGACGGGGCCGGCTCCGAGGACGACGTCCAGGGCCGCATCTCCCAGATCAAGCGGGAGATCGAGGACACCGACTCCGACTGGGATCGCGAGAAGCTCCAGGAGCGTCTGGCCAAGCTGGCCGGCGGCGTGGCCGTCGTGAAGGTCGGCGCCGCCACCGAGGTGGAGCTCAAGGAGAAGAAGCACCGCATCGAGGACGCCCTGTCCGCCACCCGTGCGGCCATCGAGGAGGGCGTGGTGCCCGGCGGTGGCACGGCCCTGCTCCGCAGCCGCCCCCGCGTGGCCGACGTGGCCGAGAAGCTGGAGGGCGACGAGGCCACCGGGGCCAAGAGCGTCTACAAGGCGCTCGAGTCGCCGGCCCGGCTCATCGCCGACAACGCCGGCTTCGAGGGTGCGGTCATCGTCCGCGAGGTCGAGTCCAAGAAGGGCGCCGAGGGCTTCAACGCCGCCAGCGGCGAGTTCGAGGACCTCCTCAAGGCCGGTGTGCTCGATCCCGCCAAGGTCACCCGGGCGGCGCTGCAGAACGCGGCGTCGATCGCCGGTCTGCTCCTCACCACCGAGGCCATCGTCGCCGACAAGCCCGAGCCCGAGCCGGCGATGCCCGCCGGTGGTGGCGGCATGGGCGGCATGGGTGGCATGGGCATGATGTGATCAGCCCTCGCTGATCGCAGTCCCACTGCACGTCCGCCGACCCCGCCCCGCCACCCCGGCGGGGCGTCGGCGGACGCACAGCTCTGATTTCCTCGGAGCCCGGGCCCCGTGGCCCGGGCTCCGTCGCGCCGTAGGCTCGTCCTTCGTGGAACGACCGCCCGCCGACCCCGCCAAGCTGCTCTCGGCCTGGACCGAGTGGGAGACGGGCGAGACGCCGCCCGGGCGGGTCATGAGCAATCTCAAGACCGGCGGCCTGCGCGACGTCCTCGACCACGTGGGCACCGAGGGCGCCGCCCCGGACGGCGTCCAGCCGGCCGAGGCCCTGGAGGCCTGGATGGAGTGGGAGGGGGGCGAGACCCCGCCCGGCCCGGTGATGCAGCGCCTGCACGACGCCGGGCTGAAGACCCTGCTCGAGGCCCTCGCCACCGCGGCCACCGCGGCCGGGGACGGATGACCGACCCGAGCCCAGAGGTCGAGACCGGCACCGTCGAGGAGGTCGCCGCCGCCGTCCCCGACGGGTTCCCGCCGGTCGGGCCGCGGCTGCCGGGGCGGGGCGGGCCGCAGCGGATCCCCCGACCGGCCGACGCCACCATCGGCGCCCCCGCTCCGTGGGTCGACGTCCCCGAGGACCTCCGCCACCCGACGGTCGCCGATGTGCGCCGGGCCCTGGCCGCGGTCGGGCCGGCGGCGCCGTCGCCCGTCGAGCGGGACGGCTTCTCGGTCTCGAGCCTCCCCATCGACGTCGTCCGCTCGCTGGGGCTGGTCGACCGGCCCCCGG
>DASVEC010000076.1:0-6153 GCA_036380755.1 Iamia sp.
GCAAGCCCAGCTCCGACCGCGAGGAGGGCTGGCGCGAGCGGCCGTTCTTCGCCCAGAGCGTGATCGCCCTCGGCGACTACGTCGTCGGTCGCGGTGCGGTGCCGCTGTTCCGGGGCGACGAGCTGGTCGGTGCCGTCGGCGCCAGCGGCGGCCTCCCCACCCAGGACGAGATCGCCGCCATCGCCGGCGCCGCCGTCTTCGCGCCCTCCGAGGTGTCCGCCTGATGCCCAACGGCGCGGTGACCTCGGGTCATCCGTTGGGGACGGAGGCGGGGCTCGCCGCGCTGCGCAGCGGGGGGTCGAGCGTCGACGCCGCCCTCGCCGCGGCCTTCACCCAGTGGGTCGCCAGCAGCCCGGTCTGCGGGCCCGGCGGCGACCTCTTCGTGCTGCACCTCGACGGCGACGACGTCGTCACCTACGGCGGCTGGTCGGCGACCCCGGCCGGTCTCGACCCCGCCGCCGACCTCCCCGCCCGGGGCGGGGGCTCGGCCGTCGTGCCGGGCGCGCTGGCCGGGGCCGAGGCGGCGTGGCGGGCGGCCGGCCGGCTGCCCTGGCGATCGCTCTTCACCCACGCCCGGTTCCACGCCGACGGCCACGAGGTCACGCCGTGGATGGCCCGCAGCTACGCCTCGTGCGTCGACAAGGGCCAGGCCGACGCCATGGAGGCCGTGATCGGCCGGCGGGACGCCCCGGTCGTCGGCGACGAGGTCTCCTGCCTCGACCTCGGCCGCTCCCTGGGCCGCATCGCCGAGGAGAGCGCGTCCGTCCTCTACTCGGGTGCGCTCGGCGGCGAGATCGTGGCCGCGGCCGAGGTCGACGGTCTGCCGCACCGGGCCGACGACCTCGCCGCGGTCACCGCCCAGGTGGCGCCGGCGGAGCGCACCGTCCTCGACGACTGCACGGTGATCGTCCCCGGTCCGCCCAGCCAGGCCGGCATCACCGCCCAGCTGCTGGCCGCGGTCGACCCGTCGCTCGACCCCGCGTCGGTCGCCTTCTGCGAGGCCGTCGCCCCGCCGACCCGCGACGCCCTGGTCGAGCGGTGCACCGTCGGCCTCCCCGGCACGGCCGTGGCGATGGCCGCCGACGCCACCTCCACCGCGGTGGTGGTGCACAGCCTGGCCGGCGTCCAGTACGGCAGCGGGTGGGTTGCCCGGGGCACCGGCATCGCCCTGGGCAACCGGATCGGCACCGCGCTCAGCACGCGATCCGACCTGCCGGCGGCGAACCCCGTCCCCGGCGCCGTCGTGCCCCACACCCTGAGCGCCGCCATCGTCCGCATCGGCGAGGTCGACACGGCCCTCGCCACACCGGGCGGCGACCGCCAGGTCCAGTGGCTGGCCCAGGCCGTACAACGGGTCCGCCGATCGGCGCCGCGGCACGAGGTCGTCCGCGGGCCCCGCTGGTTCGTTTGCCCCGAGGGCGACCGCTTCGGCGTGCCCGGCGGCATCGGCTCGGAGTGGTTCTGCTTCGCCGAGCCCGGCATCGAGTGGGCCGGCTCGGCCCACGTGGCCGGGTTCGCCGTCCGCCCCGTCGACTGGGTCGGCGGCGGGCTCCAGGCCATCGAGCGTGGTCCCCGCGGCCTGCGCCCCGCGGGCGACCCCCGTGGCGGGGGGACGGCGGCCACCACCGACGGAGGGCTGGTCGGCGCGCTGGCGGGCGTCGCCGCCTCCACCCGAGATCGAGGAGACATCGATGTATGACGGCCTGGAGGTCGACCACAAATGGGCCGCCGAGGTGGCGGCCGACCTGGCCGCCCTGGCGGATGCCAACCGGGCCGAGCTTCGGTCGGCCAACCACGACGGGTGGTTCCCGGCCGAGCTCTACGCCGAGATGGGCCGGCGGGGATGGGTCGGGCCCACGTCGCCGGTCGCCCTGGGCGGGCTCGGCGGCGGCGTGGCCGAGTACTGCGTGATCGCCGAGGAGGTGGGTCGCACTGGGCTGGTGTCGCCCCAGATCTCGGTGCAGGGGCAGCGCTGGCTGGCCGACTGGGGCACGCCGGAGCAGAAGGAGCGCTACCTCGGCCCCATGGCCCGGGGCGAGCTGATCTTCTCCGAATCGATCTCCGAGCCCGGCGTCGGGTCGTCGCTCAAGCTGATGCAGGCCACGGCGACTCCGGACGGCGACGACTGGATCCTCGACGGGACCAAGTGCCACGTGAACCTCGGGCACCAGTCGGACGTCACCCTCTTCTACGCCATGGCACCCGAGGGTCTGACCGCCTTCATGGTCGACACCGACCTCCCCGGCTTCTCGTCGGAGCAGACGTCGCCCGTGGGCCTGCGGCTGATCCCGACCGCTGACATGCACTTCGACGGCGTGCGGGTGCCATCTTCTGCCGTCCTCGGCTCGCCGGGCCACGGGATGGACACCTTCTTCTCGACCTTCAACATCAGCCGGCTGGGCAACGCCTCCGAGCTGATCGGCTTCGGCCGGCGAGCCCTGGCCGAGGCCGTCGCCTACGCCCGCGAGCGCGAGGTCGGCGCCGGCGTCGTCACCGACTTCCAGGGCATCCAGTGGACCCTGGCCGACCGCTTCGCCGCCCTCTACGGCGCCGCCCTGGCCCGCAACCAGGCCGCCAACGTGGCGGTGGCGGGGGAGGACCCGGGTGTCGCCACCAGCCTGGCCAAGAAGATGGCCATCGAGGCCGCCGAGGCGGCCGTGGGCGAGGCCTACGCCCTCATCGGCGGGCACGGGCTGTACCACGACACCGACTTCGCCACCCTCCTGCTCGACGCCAAGGTGCTCCGCATCGCCGGCGGCTCGCTCGAGGTGCTGCGGAACCACGTGGCCCGTTCGATCCTGAAGGCCGACGACCTCCTGGGACTGGCATGACCCCCTGGCCGCAGAACCTCTCCGCCCTGATCGCGGAGCGAGCCTCGTCCGTCCCCGACCAGCCCTTCGGGATGGTCGGCTCGTCGCAGACCCTGGGCTCGGCCGTCTCGGTCGCCTCGCGTGCCGCGGCGACGTTCGCCGCCCTGGGTGTCGGGGTCGGCGACCGGGTCGCGGTGATCGGCACCAACTCCGACGCCTACCTCGTCGACTGGCTGGCGTTGCAGCTGGCCGGTGCCGAGCCGTCGCTGATCAACCCGACCTACCCGGCCGACCTGCTGCGGATGATGCTGGCTGACCTCGACCCGCGCGCCGTCGTGTGGGTCGGGCCCGATCCCGACGTGGCCGCCTGCCCGGGCGTCGTGCACGTCGACGCCCGGGGGATCGACGAGGGCTGGATCGTGGTCGACGGCGTGTCCTGCCTGCTGGCGGGGGCGGCGTCGGACCTGCCCGGCCTCGGGCGGGCGCCGTCCGACGGCGCCGGGTCGATGCACACGTCGGGCACCACCGGCACGCCCAAGTTCTGCGTCCAGAGCCACGAGTACTTCCTGCGGCTGGGACGCTTCGTCGCCGACACCATGGGCATCCACGGCGACGACACCGTCCTGGCCCCCCTGCCGCTGTTCCACATCAACCCGCTGGGCTACGGCGTCATCGGGGGGCTGACGGCCCGGGCCGGCGTGCTGTCGATGCCCCGGTTCTCGGCGTCGAAGTTCTGGCCCGACGTGGTGTCGTCGGGAGCGTCGGTGCTGGTGCTCCATGCGCCGCCGGTCGAGATCCTGAAGCGCTCCTCCGATGCGGCCGATGCTGCGGGCCACCGGGTCCGGATCGTCTTCTTCGCCGACAACGAGTTCCTCGACACCTTCGACATCCCCATGGGCGTATCGGCCTACGGCTCGACCGAGGCCGGGGGGCTGTGCCACACGTGGACCTGGCGGCGCGGCGACGTGCCCGTCGACCTGCCCGAGGGCATGTCCCGCTACGGCGGGCGGGCCCGACCCGAGGTGCAGTGGGCGGTCGACCCGGTGAACGGCGAGATCCTCCTGCGGGCCGACCGGCCCCACGTGCTCTTCGAGGGCTACTACCGGGACGGCCGGATCGACCCCGCCCTCGACGACGAGGGGTGGTTCGCCACCGGCGACATCGGGCGCGTCGACACCGCCGGCAACCTCGTCTTCGTCGAGCGGGCGGCCGAGTCGATCCGGGTCAAGGGCGAGTACGTGCCCATCGGCTTCGTCGAGGACCACTTCTCGTCGTCGGGGCTGGGCTTCGCCGACCTCGCCATCTGGCGGGCCGACAGCGACCTGGTCGACCACGAGGTCGCCCTCTACGTCGTGGCGCCGGCGCTGGACGCGGCCGCCCTGCGGGCCGCCGCCGCCGAGCTGCCGACCTTCATGCGCCCCGCCGTCGTGCTGCGGGTCGACGCCATCCCCCGCGACGACGGCGTCGGCAAGGTCCGCCGCCGCCAGCTCGACACCTGCACCGTCCTCGAACGGGTGGCCCTGTGACCACGCTCGACGCGCCGGCGGTCGACCCGCCGGACCCGGTCCCACCCCGGATCACGGGGGTGGTCGACTTCCACGTCCACACCGCTCCCTCGCTGGTCGAGCGGCACCACCACGACGGCGAGGTCCTGCCCCTGGCCGCCGCCGCCGGCATCGAGACCGTCGTGCTCAAGGCCCACGAGGGATCGACCGCCGAGCGGGCCGCCCTGCTGGGCGGCGGTGCGGTCGGCTCGATCGTCCTCAACTCGCCGGTGGGCGGGGCCAACCCCGACGCGGTCGAGGTCGCCGCCCGCCTGGGCGCTCGGGTCGTCTGGATGCCGACCATCTCGTCGGTCGCCCACCAGGCCGCATCGAGCAGCGCCGAGCTGGAGGCGCACCGGACCGTGACGCTCCGCACCGTCCCGGTCACGACCGACGGCGACCTCCTCGACGAGTGGCTGGATGTCTTCGACGTGGTCGCCCGGCACGACCTCGTCCTCTCGTCCGGGCACCTGACCGCCGACGAGACCGTCGTCGCCTTCGCCGCCGCCCGGGCGCGGGGCGTCACCCGGCTGGTCGTGACCCACCCGCTGCTGTCGTTCCTCGGCTGGCGCCCCGATCACTGTGACGCCCTGCGGGAGCTCGGCGCCCACTTGGAGGTCGGCGTCCTGGCCGACCTGTTGGCCGGGCCGCCGGCGGACCTCGTCGCCACCACGCAGCTGGCTGCCACCTACCCCCCCGAGCTGCTCGTGTTCGGCAGCGACCTCGGGCATCGCAGCTACCCCGACATCGAGCCCGGCGTGAACGGATGGGTGCGCCGCGCCTGCCCGGTGCTGGGCGAACGACACCTGGAGGCCCTGATGACCACCACCGGACGAGAGCTCCTCGCCCCGTGAGCACCCCGCGGACGGTTGCGCTCGTCCCCGGCGACGGGGTGGGCCAGGAGGTGCTCGAGGGCCCGATCGAGATCGCTCGTTGGCTGGAGGCCCGGGGGGTGCTGCGGCTCTCGGGGCCCTGGCCGGCGGGGGCGACGTCGTTCGGGGCGACGGGTGAGGTGCTGCCGGCCGCGTCGGTCGCCGCCTGCGAGGGGGCCGACGCCGTGCTGCTCGGCGCCATCGGCGAGCACCCTGGCGTGGCCGCGCCGGGCTTTCGACCCGAGCTGGCGCTGATCGGGCTGCGGGAGCACTTCGACCTACGGGTGAGCGTCCGCCAGGTGTGGCAGCCCAAGCGGGCCCCGCTGACCTTCGTGCGCAACCTGTTGGGCGGCGCCTACGGGGCGGCGTCGGTGCGGGTCGAGAGCGACGGCTCGGGCCCGGCCAGCGACACCTTCACCCTGACCGTCCCCCAGGTGCGCGAGCTGGTGGGCATCGCCGCCTCGTACGTGCGGCGCGAGGGCGGTCCGCTGATCTCGGTCGACAAGGCCAACCTGCTGGCGACGAGCCGGCTGTGGCGCGCGGTGGTGTCCGAGGCGGCCGAGGACGAGGGCGTCGAGGTCCGCCACGTGCTGGTCGACCGGTTCGCCTTCGAGCTCGGCGGCGGCGACCTGCCCGAGGGCGTCGTCCTCACCGAGGGCCTGTTCGGCGACATCCTGAGCGACCTGGCCTGCGGGCGGGCCGGCTCGATCGCCCTGTGCGGATCGGCATCGGTCAACCCAGGAACGCCGTCGGCGGGATCGTGCGTGGGGCTGTTCGAACCGGTGCACGGCTCGGCGCCGCGCCGGGCTGGCGCCGGCATCGTCAACCCGGCCGGCGGGTTCCTCGCCCTGGCCGCCCTGCTGGAGTGGTTCCCCGACACGGCGACCTGGGCCGCACCCGTGCGCGACGCCCTGGGTGCGGCGCTCG
>DASVEC010000077.1:0-3669 GCA_036380755.1 Iamia sp.
CCCGATGTCGAGGGCGAAGCGGCGGCGGGCCTCGTCCAGCTCGACCACCACGACCGTCGCCGGGGTGATCGCCTTGAGGATCTGGATGGCCATGTGGCCCACGCCGCCGGCACCGATCACCACCGCGACCGATCCCCCCACGCCCAGCTCCCCCGCCGCGGCGCGGATGGCGTGGTACGGCGTGAGGGCGGCGTCGTCGAGCGGACCGGCGTCGACCGGATCGAGATCGGTGAGCGGCACGATGTAGCGGGCCGCGGGGACGAGCAGGAAGCGGGCCATCCCGCCGTCGAGGCCGAGGCCGGCGCCCATCTTCGGGGCGACCTCGGGGCAGAGGCGCTCGTCGCCGTGACGACAGGTGGAGCACCGCCCGCACCCCCACTCGGCGTGGGCCACGACGGGCTGGCCGACCTCCAGCCCGGTGACGCCCGGGCCCCATCCGGCGATGCGGCCGCCCGTCTCGTGGCCGAGCGTGAAGCCGCCGCCGCCGTAGAAGTCGGGGGCCATGGCGATCACCACGTCGGAGTGGCACAGCCCCGCCCCCGCCACCTCGACCAGCACCTGCCCCGGACCGGGGTCGGGCTCGGGCACGTCGGCCATGACGACGCCACCGGCGGGTCCGACCTGCACCGCCCTCACAGCGCGTCGCTCCCCGTGACGTCGGTGAGCCACCAGAGGTCGGCGGAGAACAGACGCTCCTTCCACCACTCGGGGGCGTGGTCGAGGAGGTGGTCGTAGTTCCAGTAGTCCTTCCAGAGCACGACCTTGTCGCCCTCGACCCGGTGGACCGTGGCGAACGCCAGCGTGCACTCCTCGCCGGTCTCCCAGCCCCACGTCTCGGCGTGCTCGACCATCACCACGTCGCCGTTGGTCGCCACCCGGCCGTCGTGGTGCTGGTAGCGGGCGAGCGGCTCGAGCCCGAGCTGGAGCCGCCCGACGATGGCCTCGGGCCCCACCGCGGCGGTGCTCGGTCCGGTGGGGACGTCGTAGTAGATCGCCTCGTCGCCCAGGTGGGACGCGATGCGATCCCAGTCGCGGGCGTAGACGGCGTCCCAGAGGGCGGCGACGACGTCGGTTGGTGCGGGGTCCGGCATGGCCCGCATCGTGCCATCCTGGACACCTGTCTGCTCGCCTGAGCAGGAACATCACGCCGCTCGAAGGGGTTGTGCACCACATGCAGATCGACATCGGCATCGACGAAGCCCAGCGCGAGGAGATCGCCGGCGGCCTGAGCAAGGTCATGGCCGACACCTACTCGCTGTACCTCAAGACCCACGGGTTCCACTGGAACGTCACCGGGCCGCTGTTCAACACCCTCCACCTCATGTTCGAGGAGGAGTACAACGAGCTCTGGATGGCCGTGGACCTGATCGCCGAGCGCATCCGGGCCCTCGGCGTCTACGCCCCCGGCAGCTACGCCCAGCTCGGCGCCCTGACCTCGATCCCCGAGGCCGACGGCGTCCCTTCGGCCCCCGACATGATCCAGGAGCTGGTCGCCGGGCACGAGCAGGTGGCCCGCACCGCCCGGGCCGCCTTCGGGCCGGCCGAGGCGGCCAACGACCAGGTCACCGCCGACCTGCTGACCCAGCGTCTCGAGGTCCACGAGAAGACGGCGTGGATGCTCCGCTCGATGACGCAGGACCAGGGCGCCTGAGAGGCACCGACCTGCTGCGGGTGGAGGTCTCGGTGCCCCTGGGCGTCGAGGCCTCGTTCGCCCTGTTCACCGAGGGCATGGCGGGCTGGTGGCCGCCGGACTCGTCCCTGCTGGCGATGGACGCGACGGTGACGCTCTGGGATCCACCCACCCGCATCGGCGTCACGTGGGCCCCGGGCTCGACCATCGACGTCCGCTTCGCCGAGGTCGACGACGACCTCGCCACCGTGATCGTCGAGCACCGCCACCTCGACGTCCACGACGCCGCGACCCGGGCCGTGATCACCGGCGACGACGGCTGGTGGTCCGTCCTCCGCGCCTACGTCGCCGCCGTCGCCGCCACCCGCGCCTGAGCGAGGGGCGTCGTAGCCTCGGCGCCATGGAGTCGGTCGAGCTGCGGGTGCACAACGGGGACCGGGTGGTCACCGACCTGACGGTCGAGGTGACGCGGTTCTGCACGGGACGGGGCGACGGGCTGGTGAACGTCTTCGCCCCCCACGCCACCGCCGGGCTGGCGCTCATCGAGACCGGTGCCGGCAGCGACGCCGACCTGGCCACGACGCTCGGCGACCTCCTCCCCCGCGACGACCGCTACCAGCACAGCCACGGGGCCCACGGGCACGGCGCCGACCACGTCCTGCCCGCCATCGTCAGCCCGTCGCTCACGGTCCCGGTGCTCGCCGGCACGCCCACCCTCGGCACCTGGCAGAGCATCGTGCTGGTCGACACGAACGGCGACAATCCCGACCGTGTCGTCCGCCTGAGCTTCCTCGCGGGTTAGCCCGGGACGAGGTCTGGCATCCTGGGCCGATGAGTGGCGAGGGGTTCGGCGGGACGATGCTCACCAAGGGCCCGGCCGGCCGCGACCAGGTGCTCGACCTCCTCGACGCCATCGGGACCGTCTTCGTCGGTGATCCGGGCGCCGTGCGGGTGGCCGTGAGCGCCTTCCTGGCCGGTGGCCACATCCTCCTGGAGGACGTCCCCGGCGTGGGCAAGACCCTCCTGGCCAAGGCCCTGGCGGCCGGCATCGGGGGCACCTTCGGACGGGTCCAGGGCACGGCCGACCTGCTGCCGTCGGACCTCACCGGCGTGAGCATCTACGACGAGCGCACGCGGGACTGGGAGTTCCAGGCCGGGCCGCTCTTCCACCACGTCGTGCTGGTCGACGAGCTCAACCGGGCCACGCCTCGCACCCAGTCGTCGCTGCTCGAGGCCATGGCCGAGCGCCAGGTCACCGTCGACGGCACCACCCACGCCCTGCCCGACCCGTTCCTGGTCGTCGCCACCCAGAACCCCCACAGCGACGTCGGCACCTTCGCCCTCGTCGCCGGCCAGCGCGACCGCTTCGCCGTCTCCCTGTCGCTCGGGCTCCCCGGTCGCGACGCCGAGATGGGCCTGCTGCGGGGCGAGGGCGGCGAGGGCCCGCTGGCCCGCCTCGGTGCGGTCGCCCCGGTCGACACCTGGGCCGACCTGCGCCGCGCCGTCACGGACGTCTTCGTCCACGACCTCGTCGGTGCCTACGCCCTCGACATCGTCGACGCCCTCCGGCGCCAGGGAGGCGCCACCACGCCGGTCAGCACCCGTGCCGCCCTGTCGCTGGTGCAGGTCGCCCGGGCCCACGCCCTCCTCGCCGGGCGCGACCACGCCGCCCCCGAGGACGTCCAGGCCGTGGCCATGCCGTGCCTGGCCCACCGCCTGGTCGACGCCACCAACGGCGACCTGACCGCCGCCCAGGCCTGGGTCGCCGAGGTCGTCGCCGTCGTCGCCGTCCCGCCCGCCCCCCGCCGGCGATGACCCCCGGTCCGGAGCCGGGGCCCACAGGCCCTCGCGCCAGCGATCCGGACCGCACGACCCGCCGTCTGGAGGCCCGCCCGCTGATGGCCGGGCTCGGCGCCGTGGCCGGCCTGGCCGGTCTGCTCGCCCTGGCCGGGCGGCACGGCACCTCGGCCATGCTGATGCTGGCGATCGTGGGGGTCATCGTCTTCGACGGGGCCAGCGCCCGGGCCGCGCTGGCCCAC
>DASVEC010000078.1:0-2584 GCA_036380755.1 Iamia sp.
GCCGCGCCGTCATGCGCTCGTGGTTCCCGAGCAGGGTCATGCGCAGGATCTCGCCGAAGGGCATGTTCCGGTGGAGCATCAGCAGCGGCTCGTACACCGCCGGCATGCCATAGGTGACGTGCGGGTCGAAGAACCGCGACGCCTCGGTGGCGATGATGAAGTCGACCTCGCCCAGCAGGTAGAAGGCGCCCCCGCAGGCGATCCCGTCGACCGCCGCGATCACCGGCTTCCACAGCTCGTTGCTCTTGGGCCCGAGCTGCTGGCCGGGATCGTCGTAGGTGAACGGGTCGAAGGTGTACTCGGCGCCGCCCTCGGCCGGCACGAAGTCCCGGTCGATCCCGGTGCAGAAGGCCTTGCCGCCCTCGGCGCCCAGCACGATGCAGCGGACCGAGTCGTCGGTGCGCAGCCGGCGCCACAGCGCCTGGAGCTCGTCGCACATCACCTGGTCGAAGGCGTTGTAGCGCTCGGGCCGGTTCAGGTTCACCCAGCCCACGCCGTCGGCGACGCGCCAGGTCAGCGTGGTCAGATCGGTGGTCACAGCGGAGACGGTAGGGGACGCTCAGGCGGGCGCCGGGACCCGGTCCCGATCGAGGTCCAGGTTGAGCATGCGGATGGCGTTGCCACGCATGATCTTGTAGACGGCCTCCTCGGGCAGGCCCTTCATGAACCCGGTGGCGATCTCCTTGGTGTCGGGCCAGGTGGAGTCGGTGTGCGGGTAGTCGGTCTCGAAGGTGATGTTGTCGACGCCGACGACGTCGAGGCTGTCGATCCCGTGCTGGTCCCGGAAGAAGCAGCCGAACATGTTCTTGTAGTAGTAGGTCGACGGCGGCTCGGGGATGAGGTCCTTGACCCCGCCCCAGGCCCGATGCTCTCGCCACACGTCGTCGACCCGCTCGAGGATGTAGGGGATCCAGCCGATCTGGCCCTCGCTGTAGGCCAGCTTCAGCTCGGGGAACCTCACCAGGTTGCCACTGAAGAGCCAGTCGCTCATCGACGCCATGGCGTTGTTGAAGCTGAGCGAGGCGGCCACGGCCACCGGGGCGTCGGGGGAGGTGGCGGGCATGCGCGACGACGAGCCGATGTGCATGTTGATGGTGGTCTCGGTGTCCTCGCAGGCGGCGAAGAACGGGTTCCAGAAGCCGGAGTGGATCGACGGCAGGCCGAGGTGGGCGGGCACCTCGCTGAAGCAGACGGCGTGGACGCCCCGCTCGGCGTTGCGCCGGACCTCGGCCGCGGCCAGGTCGGCGTCCCACAGCGGCACGATGATCAGCGGGATGAGGGCGCCGCCGGAGTCGCCGCACCACTCCTCGACCATCCAGTCGTTGTAGGCCTTGACGCAGGCCAGGCCCATGTCCCGGTCGGGGTGCTCGGTGAAGGTCTGGCCGCAGAAGCGGGGGAACGACGGGAAGCAGAGCGAGGCCTCGACGTGGTTGATCTCCTGGTCCTCGACCCGGGCCTTGGGGTCGTAGCAGCCCGGCCGCATCTCGTCGTAGGTCATCGGCGTCATCGTCATCTCGTCCCGCGAGTACCCGACGGCGGCGACGTGGCGCTTGTGGATGTAGACGAGGTCGCCGAACACCCAGCAATCGGCCGGCCGGCCGTCGTCGGTGAACTCCTGCTCGTAGGTGCCGCCACCGATGTGCTTCATCCCGCCGACGCGCCGGCGCTCGATGTGGGGGCCCTCGGCCCGGTACCTCTCGGGCAGCCAGGTCTCCCACACGTGCGCGGGCTCGACCACGTGATCGTCGACGCTGATGATCTTGGGCAGCTCGGCCATCGGGGCTCCTCGGCGAGAATCTGACGGGTCGTCAGATTCTAACCTGATGGGCCGTCAGACAGAGACCTGGAGCGCATAGGTTCCTCGCCGTGAAGCTCGGGATCACCTTCGGCCAGCTCAACCCGGCGTTCTTCGAGGAGGTGGCCGTGGCGGCCGATCGCCTCGGCTACGAGTCGGTCTGGCTGCCCGAGCACCTGGTGTTCCCCCTGCGCATCGAGGGTGAGCTGATCCCCGGCGAGGAGCACCCACCGGTCCCGCCGACGGTGCCGATCTTCGACGCCTGCGCCTACCTGTCGTACCTGGCGGCCAGGACGTCGACCATCCGGCTGGGGACGTTCGTGTACCTCCTGGGCATCCGCCACCCGTTCGTGGGCGCCCGCGGCTTCGCCACCCTCGACCTCCTCAGCGGGGGCCGGGCCATCTGCGGCGTGGGCGCGGGCTGGCTCACACCGGAGTGGGACGCCGTGGGCATCGACCCCTCGACGCGCGGCGCCCGGCTCGACGAGGCCATCGCCGTGTGCCGCCGGCTGTGGACCGAGCCCGAGATCGCCCACGACGGCCCGCACTTCCCGTTCGAGCCGGTGGCCTTCGAGCCCAAGCCGGTGCAGGAGGGTGGGGTCCCGATCCACGTCGGGGGCGAGTCCCGCCGGGCGCTGCGACGGGCGGCCGAGCTGGGCGACGGCTGGCTCGGCATGCAGCACACGCCCGAGACGGCGGCCGCCCAGGTGGCGACGCTCCGGGCCCTCACCGAGGCGGCCGGCCGCGATCCGTCCGCCGTCGAGGTCACCGTGATGGGTGCCGTCCGCG
>DASVEC010000079.1:0-2988 GCA_036380755.1 Iamia sp.
ACCACGGTGGCGCTCAGCTCCGAGGCCCGCATCATCAGCATCTCGGAGGAGGACGAGTCGCTCGCCGCCGCCGGCGAGGTCGTCGTCCGCCTCCAGGTCGCCTCGGCCGAGGAGCGGTCCGCGATCATCAACGCCACCGTCACCGGCCGGCTCAGCCTGGTCCGGGTCAGCGGGGCCGACGACGTCGAGATCACCGAGAGCTTCCGGCCGCCGCTCGACCCCGACACCGCCGCCAGCGGCGAGGCGACGACCACCACCAGCGCTCCCGACGAGGAGCAGGGCGGCTGATGGCGGCCGAGCGCTACGTCCTGCTCGGGCTGGGCACCAGCCGCTCGCCGTGGTTCACCGAGGTGGCCCGCTGGGCCACGGTCGGCTCCATCCCCGCCGACTTCGTCAAGTGCATCGCCCCCGAGGAGATGCGGGTCCGGCTCACGAGCGGCCGGCCCTTCAGCGCCCTGCTGATCGACGCCGCCACCGGTGCGGTCGACCGCGACCTGCTCGACACCGCCGCCCGCCACCAGGTGGCCGTGCTCGTGGTCGACGGGAGCCCGCCTGGGGCCGGACCGGCGTGGGTCGACCTCGGCGCCGCCGGCGTGCTGCCCCCCGACCTGCGGCGCGAGCAGCTGCTCGACGCCCTGTCCGAGCACGCCCGCATGATCGGCGCGGCCACCGACCTGCCCCTCGACCCGGCCGAGACCGCCGACGCGCCGAGCCGGATGGGCCTGCTCGTCGCCGTCACCGGCGGCGGGGGCAGCGGGGTGTCGACCCTGGCCATGGCCATCGCCCAGGGCTTCGGCGACAGCCCCTTCGGCCGGCCGGTGCTGGCCGACACGTGCCTCGACGCCGACCAGGCGATGCTCCACGACGCCCGCGACATCGTCCCCGGCCTGCAGGAGCTGGTCGACGCCCACCGCAGCCACCGGCCCCCGCCGGGCGAGGTCCAGGCCCTCACCTTCGACGTGGTGAACCGGGGCTACAACCTGCTGCTGGGCCTGCGCCGGCATCGCGACTGGGCCGTCCTCAAGCCGCGCAGCTTCGAGGCCGCGCTGCAGGGGCTCCGGGCCGCCTTCGGGGTGGTGGTGGCCGATGTCGACGACGACCTCGAGGGCGAGGCCGAGTGCGGGTCGGTCGACGTCGAGGAGCGCAACGTGATGGCCCGCACCATCGCCACCCGGGCCGACGCCGTCGTCGTCGTCGGCACGCCCGGGGTCAAGGGCATGCACGGGCTGGTCCGCACGGTCAACCGCCTGCGCGAGCACGGCGTGCCGCCCGAGCGGATCCTCGCCGTCGTCAACCGGTCGGCCAAGACGGCCAAGGCCCGGGCCGAGCTCACCCGCAGCTTCGCCGACCTCAGCGGATCCCGGCTGGGCGGGGCCGCCGTCCTCGGCCCGGTGCACGTCCAGGAGCGCCGTGGCCTCGAGGAGATCCTCCGCGACGGTGGCCGGCTGCCCCAGTCGATCGCCGAGCCCGTCAGCCGGGCCCTCGTCGATCTGCTGCTGCGGGCGCCGGAGGAGACGGGTCCCGCCGAGCCGGTGCCGGTGCCCATCGCCCCGGGCTCCCTCGGCTCCTGGGCGGAGGAGGAGGCACTCGGATGACGGACGTCGACGTCTCCCCATTGGAGGAGATCGAGCGCGCCGTGCTCGATCGGGCCAAGGGCGTGGCCCTCGACATGGGCAGCGCCGACGGCAATGCCCGGCTGCGCGCCCTGATCGACGACGAGGTGGCCCAGTGGTCCGTCGACCACAAGCGGGGCCTGCGCTCGTTCGACCTCTCCGACCCGGCCACCGTGGTCGAGCGGGCCTACCGCAACCTGTGCGGCTACGGCCCCCTCGCCCCGCTGATCGACGACGACGACGTGTGGGAGGTGATGATCAACGCCCCCGACGAGATCTTCGTCAAGCGCCACGTGGGCCCGTCGGGCTACCACGACGAGGTCTTCCACGACGACGCCCACGTCGTCCGCACGCTCACCAAGATCATCGACGACGCCTCCGGCGCCCATCGCAAGCTCGATCCCGCCGAGGGCCTCCAGGACGCCCAGCTCGACAACGGCGCCCGCCTCCACATCGTCCACGGCGACATCTCCCGCGGCGGCCACGTCATGGTGAACATCCGCAAGTTCACCGGCGTGGTGTTCCGGAACCTCGACCAGCTCGTCGGCCGCGACATGCTCTCCCGCCCCGTCGCCGCCTTCCTCAAGGCGTGCGTCCGGGCCAACAGCTCGGTCATCTTCGCCGGGGCGCCCGGCTCGGGGAAGACCACCATGCTCTCGTGCTGCGCGGCCGAGCTCGACCCGCGCCTGCGGGTGGTGACGGCCGAGGAGGTCTTCGAGGTCGACATCCCGCTGCCCAACGTGGCCTCGATGCAGACCCGTGCCGCCCGGCCCGAGCGGGCCGCGGTCGACCTCCGCCGGCTGGTCGCCGGCTTCCTCCGCATGGCGCCCGACGTGGCCATCGTCGGCGAGGTCCGCGACCGCGAGGCCCTGCCCCTCCTCCTCACCCTCTCCTCCGGCGTCAAGGGGTTCACCACCATCCACGCCGGCTCGGCCCGCCAGGCGCTCTCCCGGCTCCGGTTCGTCTGCCAGCTCTCCGACAACGACCTGCCCCTCACCGCCCTCAACAGCCTGGTCACCGAGGCCATCGACGTCGTCGTCCACTGCGCCCGCACCCCCGAGGGCCCCCGGGTCACCGAGGTCATCACCGTCGAGGACCTCTCGGCCAGCCCCGACGGCACCGCCTTCACCATCACCGAGGTCTTCCGGCGCGAGGGCATCGACGCCCCGCTGACGTGGACCGGCCAGCTCCCGCAGCGGCTCGAGCGCCCGTTCCGCGATGCCGGCTACGACCTCCGCGACATCCTCGACGACGCCCGGACCCACCCGGTCACCAGCAACGGGCAGCACGGGTCGCGACGATGAGCCCCCTCGCCGCCCTGCTGCTGGCCCTGGCCGGGGCCTACGGGGTCCACCTGATCTACACCGCGGTGGCG
>DASVEC010000080.1:0-23818 GCA_036380755.1 Iamia sp.
GGCGGTTCGTCCCGGCGCTGACGGCGCTGGGGGCGGGGGTGCTGATCGCCCTGTCGCTCCCGCCGTGGGGCTGGTGGCCGCTGGCCCTGGTGGGACTGGTGCTGTTCGACCGGGCCGTCGCCGACGCCCGGGCCACCGTCCGCTTCCGGCGGGCCTGGCTCACGGGCGTGGGGCTGCTGGGCCCGTCCACGGTGTGGATGTTCGCCTTCACCCCGCCCGGCTACGTGATCGAGGTCGTCGCCTTCTCGGCCTTCCTCGGCCTGGCCGTGGCCGCGGTGCCGTCGAGCCGGTGGCGGTGGCTCGGGCTCCCCGGGGCCTGGGTCGTGTTCGAGGCGGTGAAGGGGCGCTGGCCCTTCGGCGGCGTGCCCCTCTCGGAGCTGGCCATGGGCCAGATCGCCGGTCCGCTCGGGCCCGTCGCCCGGGTCGGCGGCGTCCTCCTCGTCGGCCTCGTCACCGTCCTGGCCGGGATGGCCCTGAGCGCCGCCGTCCAGCGGGCGTGGAGGCCGGCCGGTGCCCTCCTCGCCGTCGTGCTCGTCGCCGTGGCCGGGGCCGCCGTGGCCCCCCGGGGCGAGTCGGCCGGCTCGCAGGCCGTGATCGCCTACGTCCAGGGCGGGGGCGAGCAGGGCACCGTCGACGAGGAGACCGACGACCGCGCCGTCTTCCTCGCCCACTACGACGCCACGCTCCAGCTCGCTCCCGGCGAGGCCGATCTCATCGTCTGGCCCGAGAACGTCGTCAACGTCGACGGGCCCATCGAGGAGGCCCGCGAGGGCGACGAGCTGGCGGAGCTGGCGCAGGAGCTGGAGACGCCGATCATCGCCGGCATCGTCGAGGGGGCGGGCGACGAGCACTTCACCAACGCCTCCGTCGTGTTCGACGTCGACGGCCGCATCGTCGCCCGCTACGACAAGGTCCGGCGCGTCCCCTTCGGCGAGTACGTCCCGCTGCGCGGCGTGCTCGAGGAGGTCGCCGGCGGTGCGCTGCCGGAGAAGGACGCCATCGTCGGCCGCCAGCAGAACACCCTCGACACGCCCGCCGGCCGCGTCGGCGTGGTCATCTCGTGGGAGGTCTTCTTCGGCGACCGGGGCCGGGACGCCGTCAACGGCGAGGGTCGCACCGCCCGGGTGCTGCTCAACCCGACCAACGGCTCCAGCTATCGGGGCACGCTCGTCCAGACCCAGCAGGTCGCGTCGAGCCGGTTGCGGGCGGTGGAGACGGGTCGCTGGGTGGTGCAGGTCGCCCCCACCGGCTTCAGCGCCTTCGTCTCCGACACCGGCCACGTGTACGAGCGCAGCGCCGTGAGCGAGCGCCGGGTCGAGGTCCGGGAGGTCCCGTTCCGGACCGGCCGCACCCTCTACCTCGTCTGGGGCCCGTGGCCCCCCTTCCTCCTGGCCGTGGCCCTCGTCGCCGCCGCCAACCTGGCCGACCGGCGGTCTAGACCTCGATCATGAGGGTGGTGGGGCCGTCGTTGGTCAGCTCGACCTGCATGTGGGTGCGGAACCGGCCGGTGGCGACGGTGGCGCCGAGGTCGCGCAGGGCGGCGACCACGGCGTCGACGAGGGGCTCGGCCTGCTCGGGGCGGGCGGCCGCGATCCACGACGGGCGCCGGCCCCGCTCGGTCGACCCGTAGAGGGTGAACTGGCTGACGACGAGGACGCCGCCACCGACCTCGGGCAGGGCCAGGTTCATGACCCCGTCGTCGTCCTCGAACACCCGCAGGTTCCAGATCTTGTCGGCCAGCTTCCGCGCCCGGGCGAGGTCGTCGTCGTGGGTCACGCCGACGAGCGCGCACAGTCCCCGCCCGATGGCGCCGACCTCCTCGTCGTCGACCACCACGCGGGCCCGGCTCACCCTCTGGATCAGTGCTCTCATGCGTCCTCCCGGAGCGATGGCGGGACCTCGACCGTGCACGACGCCGCCCGGCAGTCCTGCAGCTCCCGGAGCAGGCCGACCAGCGCCCGCTCGACCGGCGCGACCGACGGATCGCCGGCGAGGCTCTCCATCTGGTCGGGGTCGGCGGCCAGGTCGTAGAGCTCGCGCTCGCCCGAGGTGTGGGTGATGAGCGACCACCGTTTGGTGCGGACGCCGCGGTCGTTGGGCTCGCCCTCGTGGAAGTTCTCGAGGAGGACGGCCCGATCGTCGGCCCGGAGGACGGACCGGTCGAGCAGGCTCACGCCGTCGGGCGGGTCGAGCAGGTCGATCCGGGCGACGGCGGCGATGGTGGGCGCCAGGTCGATGTTGGCCACCGGCGTGTCGACCTCCGCCCCCGGGGTGAAGCCGGGGCCGCGGACGACGAGCGGCACCCGGATCGACGGCTCGTAGAGCAGGAACTTGCCGCTGACGAAGCGGTGCTCGCCGTGCATGAGGCCGTTGTCGCTGGTGAAGACGATGACGGTGTCGTCGAGCCGGCCGGTGTCCTCCAGGGCCCCGACGATCTGCTCGACCGCCTCGTCGACGGCAGCCAGGGCACCCAGCTCGGCGACCTGGTAGCGCTCGATGTACTCGGCGCTGCCGGGTGAGATCGCCGGTCGCCGCAGGTTGATCGGCTTGTCCGATACGTCCTCCTCGTCGTACGACGGCGGCCGGTCCGGCAGATCGTCGGCGAAGGTGTCGGCGTGGCGCTCCGGAGCCACCGGAGTGGGGAACGTCGCGTCGGCGCCCTGCTGGCCCGCGGCGGCCTCGGGCGAGGCGGCGTGGGGCGCGAGCGGCGTGAACGACAGGAAGAAGGGCCGCTCCTCGCCCTCCCGCTTCTGGATCTCGAGCACCGCCTCCTCGGCCAGCTTGTCGGTCTGGTAGCTGTCGTCGCCGTCGCCCACGGTGAACGGCTCGCCGTCGTAGGACAGCGTGTAACCCGTGTACTGGTAGGTCGTGGGGTCGACCAGGCCGATCCAGCGGGTCCACCCCGGCGGCGGCTCGATGTCGCCGAAGGCACCCCAGCCGTTGAGGTACTTGCCGATGTGGATGGTGTCGTAGCCGGCCTGCTCCAGGGCGACCGGCAGGGCGTCGTCGGCGTCGAAGGTGGTGACGCCGCCGTGGGGACCGACGTTGTCGAGCACACCGGTGGTGTGGGCGTACTGGCCGGACAGGTAGCTCGCCCGGGACGGGCAGCAGTTGGGGAAGCTCGCCACCGCCGTGGAGTAGGTGGTGCCCTCGTCGACGAGCAGCTCCTGGGTGTGGGGCATGGTGGCCAGCGAGGCCAGGGTCTGGTCGTCGGTCATGATCACGACGATGCTCTTGCGGCTGGCGGGCAGGGGCCGCTCCCCGTCGCCGTCACCGGTCGCGACGACCACGCCGACGGCCGCGGCGACGACCACGAGCACGACCGCGCCGGTGACCAGCAGCCCCCGTCGCCCCGACAGCGTCCGCAGGACCGAGGGCATCGACCAGCGACCTTAGGCTGCGACCCCGTGGCTCCCCCCAGCGCGGCCGAGGACGAGGAGAGGCGGCGGCAGGACCTCCGCCGGATGAAGCGCACCGCCACCGGCCTGCTCCTCGCCGCGACCGCCGTCTTCGTCGTGGCCCGGGTGCTGGAGGAGGACGCCAGCTGGCTGGGCTTCGTGCGGGCCACGGCCGAGGCGGCCATGGTCGGCGCCATCGCCGACTGGTTCGCGGTGACGGCCCTCTTCCGCCACCCGCTGGGGATCCCCATCCCCCACACCGCCATCATCCCGAACCGCAAGGACGACATCGGGCGGGGCCTGGGCACGTTCGTCCAGCAGAACTTCCTGACCAAGGCGGTGGTCGAGGAGCGGCTGGCCGGTGTGTCGCTCGCCGCCCGCCTGGGCGACTGGCTCACCGAGCCGGGCCACGCCGAGCGGGTGGGCGACCAGCTCGGCGGCGTCCTGCGCTCGACCCTCGACACGCTCAAGGACGAGGACGTCCAGGAGACCCTGGAGACGGCCATCGCCACCCGGGTGCGGGCGATCGAGGCCGGACCGGTGCTGGCGCGGGGTCTCGACCTGGCGATCGCCGACGGCCGCCACCAGGAGGTCCTCTCGGTGCTGCTGCGCCGGGTGGCCGAGGCGGTCACCGACAACGAGGCCGTCCTGCGGGCCCGGCTCCAGAGCGAGACGCCGTGGTGGGTGCCCGACCGCTTCGACGACCGCATCTTCGACCGGGTCCACACCGGCATCCAGACGTTCCTGACCGAGGTCGCGGACGACCCTGCGCACCCGATGCGGGCGACCTTCGACGAGCGTCTCGCCACCCTGGCCGACCAGCTGGCCCGCTCGCCGTCGATGCGGGCCCGCGCCGACGCCCTCAAGGAGGAGCTGATCGACCACCCGGCCGTGCGCGAGTGGTCCTCGACCATGTGGGCCGACATCAAGACCTCGCTCCTGGACCACGCCGACGACCCCGACTCGGACCTCCGCCGCCGGCTGGTGGCCGCGGTCGCCGACCTGGGCGCCCGGCTGCGCGACGACCCGCAGCTGCAGGCCCGGGTCGACAGCTGGGTGGCCTCGACCGCGGTCGAGGTGGTCGAGAGGTCGAAGGGCGAGGTGGGCGAGGTGATCGCCTCCACCGTGGCCCGCTGGGACGCGACCGAGGCCACCGAGCGGATCGAGCTGCAGGTCGGCCGGGACCTCCAGTTCATCCGCATCAACGGCACCGTCGTCGGCGGCCTGGCCGGCCTGGTCATCTACACCGTGGGCAAGCTGATCGGCTGACGGAACCCTGTGACATCCGGCGTTTGACCGGTCGGTCAACCGCAGACGAGGCTGACGCCCTCATGGCGACCGACGACCGCAGCCTCCGGATCGCCCTGCTCACCTACCGGGGCAAGCCCCACGTCGGGGGCCAGGGGATCTACGTGCGCCACCTGGCCAAGGCACTGGTCGACCTCGGCCACCACGTCGAGGTCTTCTCGGGCCAGCCCCACCCCGAGGTCGACGAGCGGGTCGCGCTCCACGAGCTCGACAGCCTCGACATCTACAACGACCACTTCCCCATGCGGATGCCGGGGATCTGGGAGCTCAAGAGCCTGGCCGACATCGTCGAGGTCAGCGCCTTCTCGATCGGCACCTTCCCCGAGCCGCTGGCCTTCTCGGTCCGGGCCTTCCAGGCCCTGCAGAAGCGCAGGGACGACTTCGACCTGGTGCACGACAACCAGAGCCTGGGCTACGGCCTGCTCGGGATCGAGCGGATCCTCGGGATCCCGCTGATCGCCACCATCCACCACCCGATCACGGTCGACCGGCGGCTGGAGATCGAGCACGCCTCGTCGCTCTACCGGAAGCTGACGCTGGCCCGCTGGTACGGCTTCACCCGCATGCAGACCGAGGTGGCCCGGCGCATCAAGCGGGTCATCACCGTGTCGGAGAACTCCTTCGCCGACATCGTGAAGGACCACAAGGTCCCCGCCGAGCGCATGCACGTCGTGCCCGTGGGCGTCGACCCCGACCTCTTCAAGCCCGTCCCCGGCATCACCCGGCGACCCGGCCACCTGATCACCACCGCCAGCGCGGACGTGGCCATGAAGGGCCTGTCGTTCCTGCTCGAGGCGCTGGCCAAGCTGCGGGTCGAGCGGCCCGAGCTCCACCTCACCGTGATCGGGCGCAAGAAGGAGGGCGGGAAGTCGGCCGAGACGATCGACCGCCTCGGCCTCACCGAGCACATCGAGTGGGTCACCGGCGTGACCGACCAGCGCATCGTCGAGCTGTACAGCGAGGCCGAGCTGGCCGTCGTGCCGTCGCTCTACGAGGGCTTCTCGCTCCCGGCCATCGAGGCCATGTCGTGCGGCGTCCCCGTCGTGGCCACCACCGGCGGCGCCCTGCCCGAGGTCGTCGGGCCCGACGGCGAGACCGCCCTGCTGGTGCCCCCGGGCGACGCCGACGCCCTCGCGGCCAAGATCGGCTGGGCCCTCGACCACCCGGGCGTCCGCCGGAAGGTGGGCCAGGGCGGGCGCGAGCGGGTCAAGTCGCAGTGGAGCTGGCGCCACACCGCCGAGCGCACCGTCGAGCAGTACCGCGCCCGGCTGGCCGAGGGCTAGACGCGGCTGTGCTGACCGTCGACTACGACCGGCTGAGGCTCGAGCCTGGGCACCTGGTGCTGGACATGGGGGCCGGGGCGGGGCGGCATGCCTTCGAGGCCTTCCGCCGCGGGGCCCGGGTCGTCGCCCTCGACTACGGCTTCGGCGAGCTGCCCGAGGTCATGGCGCTGTTCCAGGCCATGACCGAGACCGGCGAGGCCGGGACCCGGGCCGACTCGATGGGGGCCGCCGTCAACGGTGACGGCACCTGCCTGCCGTTCCCCGACGGCACCTTCGACCGGATCATCTGCTCCGAGGTCCTCGAGCACATCCCCGACGACTCCGCCGCCCTGCGCGAGCTGTTCCGGATCCTCAAGCCCGGTGGCCGCCTGGCCGCGACCGTGCCGACCTGGTTCCCGGAGAAGGTCTGCTGGCGGCTGTCCGAGGAGTACCACGCCCCCTTCGTCGAGGGCGGGCACGTGCGGATCTTCGGCGAGCCCGAGCTGCGCTCGAAGATGCGCGCCGCCGGGTTCCGGCCCGGCGACAGCCACCACGCCCACGCCCTGCACTCGCCCTACTGGTGGCTGAAGTGCGCCGTCGGCCCCACCAACGACGACCACCCGCTGGTCAAGGCGTACCACCGCCTCCTGGTGTGGGACATCACCAAGGCGCCGCGCACCACCCGCTGGACGGAGCGGGTCCTCAACCCCGTGCTGGGCAAGAGCCTCGTCGTCTACGCCCGCAAGCCGGTCCCGACCGGCTCCGCCCGCCCGGCCGCTCCCCCCTCGGACAGCAAGGAGGCCGTCGGTGCCCGCGCCTGAGGTCCCCGGTCTCCTCACCAGCCGCGAGGCCCAGGAGACGGTCGACGCCATCGCCGAGTGGCAGCTCCCCAACGGGATGATCCCGTGGTTCCCCGGCGGCCACGCCGACCCCTGGAACCACGTCGAGGCGGCCATGGCCCTGGCGCTGGGCGACCGCATCGCCGAGGCCGAGCGGGCCTACCAGTGGCTCGTCGACCTCCAGCGGCCCGACGGCTCGTGGCACCAGTACTACCTCGAGGACACGGTCGAGCAGGACAAGCTCGACGCCAACGTCATCGCCTACGTGGCGGCCGGCGCCTGGCACCACTGGCTCCTCACCGGCGACCGCGGCTTCCTCGAGGCGATGTGGCCGGTGGTCGACGCGGCCATCGCGTTCGTCCTCGACCTCCAGACCGACCGGGGCGAGATCCTCTGGGCCCGCCACGCCGACGGCACCCCGTGGAGCTTCGCCCTCCTCACCGGCTCGTCGAGCATCTGCCACAGCCTCCGCTGCGCCGCCGCCGTCGCCGTCGAGCTGGGCCACGAGCGCCCGGGTTGGATCCAGGCCGCCAGCCGGCTGGCCCACGTCATCCGCACCGAGCCCGACGCCTTCGCCCCCAAGCACCGCTGGGCCATGGACTGGTACTACCCGGTGCTCGGCGGGGCCGTCCTCGGCGACGCCGGCCGCGATCGACTCGCCCACCGCTACGCCACCTTCGTGATGGAGGGCCGGGGCGTGCGCTGCGTGTCCGACCGCCCGTGGGTGACCGTGGCCGAGACGCTCGAGTGCGCCATGGCCCACCTGGCCGTGGGCGAGAAGGACACCGCCGCGACCCTGTTCGGCTGGGCCCAGCAGTACCGGGAGCCGGGCGGCCGCTACTGGACCGGCACCGTGTACCCGCAGGAGGACCACTTCCCCGGCGGCGAGCAGTCGACGTACACGGCGGCGACGGTGCTGCTGGCCGCCGACGCCCTGGGCGGCTGCTCGGCCGCCTCCGGCCTCTTCGTCGCCCACGACGCCGCCCTCCCCGCCCTCCTGCCCGTCCCCGCCTGAAGCCCGTGCGTCTCGACGTCGGCCTGGTGGCGTCGGATCTAGACGGGACGCTGCTGCAGCCGCCGGCGCGGCGCCGGGTCGCGGCGGGCGACGACGGCGACGTCGATCTCGGGTCGATCACCGATCGCACCCGCGCCGTGCTCGACCGGCTCCGCGCCGACGGGGTCGAGGTCGTCGCCGTCACCGGTCGCCCGCCCCGCTGGGTCCACGCCATCGACATCGGCCCCGGGCTGGCCATCTGCTCCAACGGCGCCCTGGTGGTCGATCTGCAGACCGAGGAGGTCGTCGTCGAGCGGGCGCTGGCCCCCGACCTGGCGGCCGAGGTCGTCCGCCGGCTCCGGGCCCTCCACCCCGAGGGCTTCTTCGCCGTCGAGTTCGGCGACGGCGTGGGCATCGAGCCGGCCTGGGCCGAGACGATCCCCCGGGCGCTGGCCGGCGAGCAGGTCGGACCGGCCGAGGAGCTGGTCGTCCGGCCCGCGGCCAAGGTCCTCATGAAGGTGCCGGGCACCGAGGGCGACGCCTACATCGACGCCGCCGCCGCGGCCGTGGGCGACATCGCCGTCGTCACCGCCAGCGGCGGGCTCCAGCTGGTGGAGGTCTCGGCCCCGGGGGTCGACAAGGCCACGACCCTCGCCCTCCTCTGCGAGGAGCGGGGCATCGGGCCCGAGCGGGTGGTGGCCTTCGGCGACGCCCGCAACGACCTGCCCATGCTGGCCTGGGCCGGCGTCGGCGTGGCCATGGCCGACGCCCACCCGAGCGTCATCGCCGCAGCCGACGACGTCACCGGCACCAACGCCGACGACGGCGTCGCCACGTGGCTCGAGAAGAACCTCCTCTAGACCTGTCACAGGGCGCGCCGGTCGCCCGTCGGACAAGGTGAGAGCAAGGAGGCTCATCATCATGAGATTCGACATCACCACCGACCTGCCCGACGCCATGAAGGCGATCACCGCCCTGGAGGTGGTCGCCCGACGCGCCGTCGGCGATCACACCCTCTACGAGCTGGTGAAGCTCCGGGCGTCCATCATCAACGGCTGCTCGTTCTGCGTGGACATGCACAGCACCGACCTGGCCGGGCACGGCGAGGACTGGCGGCGCCTGATCGCCGTCGCCGCCTGGCGCGAGTCGGCGTTCTTCACCCCCGCGGAGCGGGCCGCCTTCGCCCTCACCGACGAGGTGACCCGTCTCGGCGAGCACGGCGTCAGCGACGAGGTCTGGGACGACGCCGTCGAGCACCACGGGCTGGACGGCGCGGCCGACCTGGTCGTCGCCATCGCCACCATCAACGTGTGGAACCGCCTCGCCGTCACCGCCCACAAGACGGCGCCGCCGTTGGCGGGGGCGCCGGCGGCATGACCCAGGACCTCGACCTCGACGGGCTGCGGCAGGTCGCCACGGGCGTCGCCTACCGGATGGTGGGCAGCCGGACCGAGGCCGAGGATCTGGCCCAGGAGGCGCTCGTCCGGGTGACGGCGGCGGCCGAGGACACCGAGCTGCGCTCGCCCGAGGCCTTCGTCACCACCGTCGCCACCCGGCTCTCGATCGACCACCTCCGCCTCGCCCGCGTGCAGCGCGAGGAGTACCTCGGCCCCTGGCTCCCCGAGCCCGTCAGCGACGACGTGCTCGAGGACGGGGCCGAGGCCTCGGTCGTGGCCGACGACCTGTCGTTCGCCCTGCTCTCGGTGCTGGAGGCGCTGGGGCCGGTCGAGCGGGCCGCCTTCCTCCTGCGGGAGGTGTTCGGCTACGGCTACGACGAGGTGGCCGAGGTGCTCGACCGGTCCGAGGCGGCCTGCCGCCAGCTCGTGGCCCGGGCCCGGAAGCGGGTCGAGGCGGGCCGGCCCCGGCGGGCGGTCGAGCGCGACGAGCACCGTCGGGTGCTCGACCGCTTCCTCGCCGCCACCCGCCAGGGCGATGTCGACGGGCTCGTCGCCGTGCTGGCCGAGGACGCCGTGCTGGTGTCCGACGGCGGCCGGGCGACCAAGGCCGCCCGCCGCCCGGTGGAGGGTCGCGACCGGATCGTCCGCTTCCTCCGCTCCATCGGCCCGCGCGCCCTGGGCGGACGGCGGGTCGAGGTCGTCGCCATCAACGGCGAGCCCGGCTTCGTGGCCCTCAGCGGCGACGAGGTCGTCCTCGCCGGCACCGTCGAGGTGGCCGACGGTCGCGTCGCCGCCGTCCGCTGGGTCCTCAACCCCGACAAGCTCCACTGGGTCCACGGCCCCTGACGAGGGTGTCCGAGGCGGCCGGGGCCGCCGACTACCGTGCGGTTGCGCACCGCGAGGCAGGGGTCTGGGCGGGGCGGGAGGAGACATCGTGAAGCGTTCGTTCCAGGCCGTCCTGGCCCTGCTCGTGGCCGTGACCGGGCTGGCCCTGGTCGCCCCGCGGGCCGATGCCGCCGTCGGGCCGCCGCCCAAGGCCTTCGTCGTCTCGGCCCCGGCCGCGTCGGTCTGGTCCCAGAGCGTGAAGCTCACGGCCGCCATCACCCCCAAGGGCGGCGGCACCCCCAAGGGCGGGACGATGACGTTCCTGGCCGACGGCGTGCCGATCGGCACCGCCCCGGCCACGACCCGCAACACGACCTTGACGACCAAGGAGCTCCCGCCCGGCGAGCACGTGATCACCGCCGAGTACTCCGGCGACGTCGCCATCGCCGCCAGCACCAGCACCAACACCGCGTCCATCTCCGTGGCCGCGGCGCCGACGAGCATCACGGTGTTCCCCACCCAGGACCCGGTCCCGTACGAGGAGCCGGCCGAGATCAAGGCCGTCGTGAAGGCCGTCGCTCCCGCCGTCCCCACCCGCCGACCGACCGGCACCGTCACCTTCAGCGCCGACGGCTGCTACACGGGCGTCGTCAACCTCAACAGCAACGGCGTCGCCACCTGGCGGCCCTGGCTGTGCCCGGGCGTGCACGAGATCACCGCCACCTACGACGGCAGCGAGAGGCACGCGGCCAGTGAGGTCCCGGCGACCACCACTGTGACCGTCCTCGAGCCCGTCGGCGAGGACGGCGAGAACATCGACCAGGTCAACGACGGCGAGCCGACCGGCTTCCTCGGCATCTCCGACGACAGCGTGACCTCCAGCTCGTACGCCCAGACCATCACCCCGAGCGAGACGGGTCGGATCTACGCCGTCGACATCCTCGGCCTGTGGTTCACCGACAACGAGACCCCGCCGGGGCCGCTCCTGTTCAGCGTCCAGACCCTCGACGAGGACGGGAACCCGACCGGGACCGTCCTCGGGTCCGGCTCCCTCGCGGCGACCGAGGAGGCCCAGGCCGGCGGGGAGTTCCACGTCGAGTTCGACAACGTGGCCGACGTCGAGGGCGGCATCGAGTACGGCCTGGTCCTCGAGGTGGCGCCCCAGGGGCCCGAGGCCTTCGGGGTCTGGATCGTCGCCAGCACCGGGGAGAACAGCTATCCCGGTGCGCTGAGGGCTCGGAGCGACGGCGTCTGGGGTGACCCGGCCGACCCCGACGCCGACCTGCTGTTCCGCACCCACCTCGGCGACCCTGTCTGACGACGGGCACCCACGTATTGTCATAGTCGCCGACACAATATATTGTCTGAAATCTAGACAATACATTGTGGAGGCGAGCTCGACATGAGGACCCTGCGCACCGTCCTGGTGCTCCTTGCGGTGACGGCCGGCGTCGCTCTGGCGGCACCCACCGCCGCGGCCGCGCCACCGAAGGCCAAGGCGTTCACCGTCTCGGCGTCGCCGGCGGCGAGCGTGTGGTCGCAGGCGGTCAAGCTGACGGGGTCGATCACGCCTCGAGGGGGCGGGGTGCCGCGGGGTGGCACGGTGACGTTCCTGGCCGACGGCGTCCCCGTGGGCACGGCCACCGCCACCACCCGGGTCACCGCCCTCACGACCACGACGCTCCCACCGGGCGAGCACGCCCTCACCGCCACCTACAGCGGTGACGATCGAACGGCCCCGGGGACCAGCACCGCGATCACGGTGACGGTGAGCCCGGCGCCGACCTCGATCCGCGTCGCCCCCACCCGGGCGCGGGTGCCGGCCGGGCATCGGGCCGAGATCAAGGCCACCGTCCTGGCGACGGCGCCGGCCGCGCCCACCCGCCGGCCGACCGGCAAGGTCACCTTCACCATGTCCTGCAAGACCGCGTCGGTGGCCCTCAACGCCAACGGCGTCGCCACCTGGCGGGCCCCGCTCTGCCCCGGCGCCCCCGGCAACAAGACCGTCCGGGCCACCTACACCGGCAGCGACCAGCACGCGGCGAGCGCCCAGGGCAGCACGACCGTGCGCCTCGTCTTCCCCGACCAGGACCAGCAGACCACCGGCGACGCGGGCGCCGACGTCCCGGTCGAGCGGCACGGCGGTGTCGTGAGCAGCTACGCCCAGACCATCGCCGCCGGGCGGACGGGCGAGCTGTCCGACGTCTCCTTCGGCATCCTGTGGGACTCGTCGGGAGGCGCCGCCCCCGGCCCGTTGCGGCTGACGGTCCAGACCGTCGGCCTCGGCGGCGTCCCCACCGGCACGGTGATCGGGTCGGGGACGGTGACGACCGACGCCGTCGCCGAGGGCGACATCCGCTTCGTCACGCTCGCCCTGGACGACACGGCGACGATCACGACCGGCCTCCGGTACGCCCTCGTGTTCGAGGTCGACGCCCAGCCGGCCGACGCCTACGGCCGCTGGTTCCTGTGGACCACCCAGGGCGACACCTACGCCCAGCCGCTCCACCGGGAGGTCGGCGGCGGCTGGTCGCCCCAGAGCCACGACCTCCTGTTCACCACCTTCGTCTACAACCCGACCTGAGGCGCCGTCTGGCCGGCGGCGGTAGGGTGGCACCGGCGGCGCAAGGCAGGGGCTCGGGCGACGCGGGAGGCCCAGATGAAGCGCTCGTTCCAGGCCGTGCTGGCCGTGCTCGTGGTCGTCGGTGGGCTGGCCGTCGTCGCTCCGGCCGGGGCGGTGGCCCCGCCGGCGCCCAAGGTGTTCACCCTGACGGCGTCACGGTCCTCCGCGGTGTACTCGCAGGCCGTGAAGCTGAGCCTCACCATCACCCCCAAGGGCGGCGGCGCGCCCCGGGGCGGCACCGTCACGTTCAATGTCGACGGCGTCCCGATCGGCACGGCCACGGCCACGACCCGCATCACCAACCTGACGACCACCACCATCCCGCCCGGCACCCACGCCCTCACGGCCGACTACGCGGGTGACCCCGTCACCGCCCCCAGCACCAGCACGTCGGTCCCGATCACGGTGACGCCCGCCCCCACCGCCATGAACGTGGAGGGCGACGGCTACGTCCCCGAGGGCGAGCCGATCGTGATCAAGGCCTCCATCCGGAGCCTCGCCCCGGCGCTGACCAGCCGACGCCCGAACGGCAGGGTCAGCTTCATGACCTCCTGTCGGTCGGGGACGGTCGCGGTCAACGCCAACGGCGTCGCCACCTGGCGGCCCGTCCTCTGTCCCGGCGAGCACTCCGTGAGGGTCACCTACGACGGCACCGATCGCTACGCCCCGACCGGTCCCCTCTCCATCACCGTCAGCATCGGCGACAGCGTCGGGGTGTCGGCCGTCGACCAGGCGAACGACGGGAACCCGGCGGGGTTCGTCTACGTGGAGCACCACGTCGAGAACCTGACCGTCTGGGGCCAGATCTTCACCGCGGGGGTGACCGGTGAGCTCGACGCCGTCGAGCTCCCGGACGTCTCGTGGTACCGGTCGGGCGGCAACGCCCCGGGGCGGCTCCTGATCAGCATCCAGACGGTGGACGGCGACGGCGTGCCCACCGGCGAGACCCTGGCCGAGGGCTCCCTGGACATCACCGTCGAGGACGAGGGGATCGGCCACGCCGGCCGCATCGCCCTCGAGCCGTGGGGCATCGTGAAGGCCGGGACCCGTTACGCCCTCGTCGTCGACACGGAGGTCCAACCCGAGGGCGAGTTCGGCGGGTGGCGCCTGGAGGTCACCACCGGCAACCAGTTCGCCGACCCGCTCCTCGTCCGCCAGAACGAGGACCCGTGGGCCAGCGACGACTTCACCGACCTCGTCTTCCGCACCTGGGTCATCCCCAACCCCTGACCCCGTCTAGGTTCACCGGCCATGTCGTACCCCGGTGCCAACGCCTCGACCTCCCCGGACAAGCCGGCCGTGATCATGGCCGGTAGCGGTGAGGTCCTCACCTACGCCGAGCTCGACGAGCGGGCCACCCGTCTGGCCAACCTGCTGGGCTCGCTGGGCCTGGTGCCCGGTGATCACGTCGCCTTCTGCATCGAGAACCAGATCCGGTTCCTCGAGGTGGCGTGGGGCTGCCACTACGCCGGGCTGTACTACACGGCGGCGTCGAGCCGGCTCACGCCGGGCGAGCTGAGCTACATCATCGACGACTGCGGCGCCCGGGTGTTCATCTCGTCGCAGGCCCTCGGCGACCTGGCCCAGGACACCATCCCGGACACGCCCGGGGTCGAGGCCCGGCTGATGCTCGACGGCGTGGTCGAGGGGTTCACGTCCTACGAGGACGCCCTGGCGTCGGCCTCGCCCGAGCCGGCCCCCGACCGGGTCGAGGGCATGGACATGCTCTACAGCTCGGGCACGACGGGCCGGCCCAAGGGCGTGCAGCTCCCGCTCCCCGACGCCCCGCTCGGCACCAAGCCCGCCCTCCAGATGCTGGCCGAGGCGCTCCTCGGCTACGGCGAGGACATGGTGTACCTGAACCCGGCGCCGCTGTACCACGCCGCCCCGCTGCGCTTCACCATGGCCGTCCACCGCGCCGGTGGCACCACGGTGGTGATGGAGCACTTCGACGCCCTCGACGCGCTGGCCCTGGTCGAGCGGTACCGGGTGACCCACAGCCAGTGGGTGCCCACGATGTTCATCCGCATGCTCAAGCTCACCGACGAGGAGCGCGCCCGCCACGACGTCAGCTCGATGCAGATGATGGTGCACGCCGCCGCCCCCTGCCCGGTGGAGGTCAAGCGCCGGATCATCGACTGGTTCGGCCCCGTCGTGCACGAGTACTACGCCGGCACCGAGGGCAACTGCTTCGTGTACTGCAACAGCGAGGCCTGGCTGGCCCACCCCGGCACCGTCGGCCAGAACCTGATCGGCGCCCTGCACATCTGCGACGACGACGGCAACGAGCTGCCGGTCGGCGAGCCCGGCACCATCTGGGCCGAGGCCATCACCGAGTTCGAGTACCACAACGACCCGGAGAAGACGGCCGCCTCCCGGCACCCGAAGGGGTGGACGACCCTCGGCGACGTCGGCCGGCTCGACGAGGACGGCTTCCTCTACCTGACCGACCGCAAGGCGTACATGATCATCACCGGCGGCGTGAACGTGTACCCGCAGGAGGCCGAGAACGTCCTGGCGCTGCACCCCAAGGTGGCCGACGTTGCCGTCTTCGGCGTGCCCAACGACGACTTCGGCGAGGAGGTCAAGGCCGTCGTCCAGCCCCTCTCGATGGACGAGGCCGGCCCCGACCTCGAGCACGAGCTGATCGACTACTGCCGCGACCACCTGGCCGACATCAAGTGCCCGCGGTCGGTCGACTTCCGGCCCGAGCTCCCCCGTCACCCCACCGGCAAGCTCTACAAGCGCCTCCTCAAGGACGAGTACTGGCAGGCCGCCGGCCGCTCGATCTGACCCCGCGAGGTTTGAGCGTTTCTCCCTGCCTGGCAGGGGTAATCGCTCAAACCTCGCGTCGTCGGTGCGTGACGGTGGTCATCGCGCCTAGGGTCTCGCCCGTGCGGACGGCGGTCTGACACCCGGCCGACGTCCGGACAGTCCTCAACCCCCCTACGAGGAGACATCGCGATGAAGCGACCCGCCCTGGGTCGGGCCCTGCTGGGCCTGACCTCTCTCGCCGTGGCCACGATCGGCCTCACCAGCGGCAGTCCCGCCCCCGGCGCCCCGACCCAGTCGGACCAGAGCGCCGGCACCGAGGAGTACGTCGTGCTCGCCACCGAGGGCGCCTCCGACACCGCCGTGCGCCAGGCCGTCGCCGACGCCGGCGGCCAGGTCACCGACGTCAACGAGGCCGTCGGCGTCTACACCGCCGAGGCCCCGGCCGACACCTTCGCCACCGCCGTGGCCAGCAGCGCCGCGGTCGACGGCGCCGCCGCCAACGAGTCCATCGGCCAGGCCCCCGCCGACCGCCAGCAGCGCAACGACGCGGTCGAGACCGACGTCCAGCAGGGCGGCCACGGCGGCGGCGTGAACAGCCGGCCCGGTCGTGGCCCCCGCGGCCAGGAGCCTCTCGCCGACCGGCAGTGGGACATGGACATGATCGATGCCCCCGCCGCCCACCGGTACGAGACCGGTGACAGGGTCCGGGTCGGCATCATCGACACTGGCGTCGACGGCACCCACCCCGACATCGCCCCCAACTTCAACGGCCGGCTGAGCCGCAACTTCACCACCGACATCCCCGAGGTCGACGGCCCCTGCGAGGACGAGCCCGACGCCTCCTGCGAGGACGCCGCCAACGTCGACGAGAACGGCCACGGCACCCACGTGGCCGGCACCGTCGCCTCGCCGATCAACGGTGTCGGCATCGCCGGCGTGGCCCCCGACGCCGAGATCGTCAACCTCCGGGCCGGCCAGGACTCCGGCTATTTCTTCCTCGACTCGGTGGTGCAGGCCCTGACCTACGCCGGCGACAACGGGATCGACGTGGTCAACATGAGCTTCTACATCGACCCGTGGCTCTACAACTGTGCGAACAACCCGGCCGACGGCCTCGACGACCAGCTCGAGCAGCGCACGATCGTCGCCGCCACCAACCGGGCCCTTCGCTACGCCCGCCAGCACGGCGTGACCCTCGTCGGCGCCGCCGGCAACGAGCACACCGACCTCGGCAACCCGACGTTCGACAACAGCTCGCCGGACTTCCCGCCGGACGCGGCGTACGACCGCACCGTCGACAACACCTGCCTGTCGATGCCGTCCGAGGGCGACGGCACCATCGCCGTCAGCTCGATCGGCCCCAGCAAGCTCAAGGCCGACTACTCGAACTACGGCACCGAGCAGATCGAGGTCTCGGCCCCCGGCGGCTACAGCCGTGACTTCTTCGGCACGCCGCGATACGGCTCACCCACGAACGCCATCCTGGCCGCCTACCCGCTGGGCCTGGCCCGGGCCGACGTCCGGGTCGACCCGGTGACCGGTGCCTCGCTGTCACCGGCCGTGGTGGCCGAGTGCCGCACCCCGGGCAACCCGGCGACGTGCACCTACTACCGCTACATCCAGGGCACCTCGATGGCCGCCCCTCACGCCGCCGGCGTGTCGGCGTTGATCGTCGGCCGGTTCGGCCACGGGACGCGGGGCGGCGGGGTGACGCTCGATCCCCGCACGGTCGAGCGGGTGCTCGAGGGCTCCGCCACCGACACCCCCTGCCCGGCGCCCGTCTACGACTACCCGGATCAGCCGGACAGCTTCACCGCCGCTTGCGTCGGTGACGCCGACTTCAACGGCTGGTACGGCGACGGCATCGTCGACGCCCTCGCCGCCGTCCGCAGCCGGAGGTAGACCCCCGCCCCTCGCAACTGGCGATCAGATCCGGCGGCTTCCCGCCGGATCTGATCGCCAGTTCGTAGGGTGCGGGCATGACGCTGATCCTCCTCGACGTCGACGGCCGGCGGCACGAGATCTCGGGTGACACCGAGGCGGTGGACGCCGAGGCCCTGGCCGCGGCGACGGACTGGATGCTGAAGCCCGAGGGCCTGTGCCGGGGCGAGGTGTGCGTGCCCCTGGTGGGGCGGCCGGTGCGCCGGGACGACGGCACGATCGACCTGGCCGAGTGGGCCGCCGCCCTCGGGCTCCCGCTCGCCGTCGACGCCGAGCACGGCGCCGTTGCCCTGGCCCACGGGGCCGACGACGGTGCCGCCGGGGTGGGCGACCTCGCCCCCGAGCTCGACCTGCCCACCGTCGACGGCGCGGTCGCGTCGTTCGGCGCCCTGGCCGGGCGCAAGCGGGTGCTGGTGACGTGGGCGTCGTGGTGCGGGTGCCGGCACGAGCTGGCCGCCTGGCAGGCGATCCAGGACGAGCTGGCCGACGAGGGCCTGGCCATCTTCTCCGTCGCCCTCGACGCCCGGCCCGAGGACTCCCGGCCGTGGATCGAGGCCGCTTCGCCGGAGTACCCGGTCGTGGTCGACACCGCCCACGTCACCGCCGAGCGCTACGGGATCACCAACGTGCCCAGCGTGGTGTGGGTCGACGAGGACGGCCGCATCGCCAAGCCGCCCACCATCGCCCCGGGGGACGACCAGTTCCGGGACTTCACCCAGATCGATGCGGCCACGCACCACGACGCCCTGCGGCGCTGGGTGCGCGAGGGCGAGCTGCCGGCCGGCGTCGACGATCCCCCTCCCCCGCGCTCGCCCGACGAGCAGCTGGCCCTGGCCGAGCGGCGGCTGGCCGCCCTCCTCCACGGCGAGGGCCATGCCGAGGCGGCCGCCGCCCACCTGCGCCGGGCCGTCGACCTGGCCCCGTGGGACTGGACGATCCGCCGCGGCGGCATCGCCCTCCGCGGCGAGGACCCCTTCCTGGGCGACGAGTTCATCGCCTTCTGGGAGGAGTGGGACGCCGCCGGCCGCCCCGGCTACACCCCGACGACCTGAACTTTGAGCGCCTGACATCGCTATTCGATGTCAGGCGCTCAAAGTTCGGGGGTTCTGGTGAGGATGCGGAGGGAGCCGGTGGCGGAGCGCTCCTCGAAGCGGCCGGAGGCCAGGGCCGGGAGGTAGATCTCCTCGTACGGCGGGCGGCCACCGTCGGCGGGGTCCGGGAAGACGTCGTGGATGGCCAGGGTGCCGCCGGGGGCGACGTGCGGGGTCCAGCCGGCGAAGTCGGCGCGGGCCGGCTCGACCCCGTGACCGCCGTCGACGAACAGAAAGGCCAGCGGCGTCGACCACACGGCCGCGACCGTCGGCGACAGCCCGACCAGCGCCACCACGACGTCCTCCAGGCCGGCGTCGAACACCGTCCGCCGGAACACCGGCAGCGTGTCCATCTTCCCCGTGCGCGGGTCGACCAGGTCGGGCTCGTGGTGCTCCCAGCCGGCCTGGTTCTCCTCCGAGCCCCGGTGGTGGTCGACCGCCAGCAGCGTGGTGCCGCAGGCGCGGGCGGCGGCGCCCAGCCAGATGGTCGAGCGGCCGCAGTACGACCCGACCTCGAGGAAGGGCGCCCCGGGGACGGCGGCGCCGGCCTCGACGGCGGCGGCGTGGAGGGCATCACCCTCGTCGGCGGGCATGAAGCCCCGCGCCGCCAGGGCCGCGGCCCGTAGCTCCTCGGGGATGGTGGCGGGGCCAGAAGGCACGGACAATGAGCTGTTCAGATCTCGGTGGCGCCGGCGGCGCGGGCCTCGACGACGGCCTCTTCGAGCTCGTAGTCCTCGTCGTAGGGCGTGTGGTGGTCGGGGCCGAACATGATCTTGTCGAGGAAGAGGTACTTCAGGACCCAGAGGAAGCCGAAGCCGGCGATGCTCGCCACCATGACCGCGAGGGTGCGGAGCGTCGAGTGGGGCGTCCCCACGTGATCGCTGGCCAGCGCCACGGCTCCGGTCGAGAGAGCCCAGCCGGCCACCGTGAACACCCAGAACGGGATGACCTCGCGGCGCATGTGGGGCCGGCCCCGCTTGCCCCAGACCCAGTACTTGTTGAGCAGGTAGGCGGGGATCGAGGTGAGCATGGTCGCGGCCAGGTTCGACTCGACCTCGGTCATCTTCATGCCCCGGTAGAACACGATGATGAGGACCTGCGTGATGAAGACGCAGATCAGCGATGTCGATGCGTACCGGATCATCCGCCGACCGGCCTCGGTGCGGCTGTGCTCCAGGAGGCCTTGGGGGGTCAGGATCACAAGGGGAGCAGGTTAGCGGCGCGCCCCCGCCGTCCAGAAGCCAGAGCGGGGGTCAGACGGGGGGCAGGGCGTTGGCCCGGGCGACCTCGCCGAGCCAGGTGGCGCTGGGCTTCGGGGTGCGGCCGAAGGTCGTGCGATCGACCTCCACCAGACCGAACCGGGGCTCGTAGCCGAAGGCCCACTCGAAGTTGTCGAGCAGGCTCCAATACGTGTAGCCGCGCACGTCGATGCCGTCGGCCAGGCACCGCTGGACGCCCTCGAGCGCGCCCCGCACGTAGCGGATCCGCTGGTCGTCCTCCTCGGTGGCGATGCCGTTCTCGGTGACGAGGAGCGGCACCCGCCCGCCGGTGACGTCCCAGGCCCGGCGGAGGCTGGCCTCCAGCGCCTGCGGCCAGTACTCGTACCCCATGACCAGGGTCTCGACGCCCTCCTCGGGGCCGATCATCCCGCCCGGCCCGTAGCGGTAGCGGGAGTAGGCCTGGACGCCGAGGAAGTCGTCGCCGGCGACGGCCGCCAGGTAGCGGTCCTCCATCCGGGCCCGGTTGCGCTCCATCCGCCCCTGGGCCTGCTCGAGCTCCTCGTCGGTGTCGCCCACCGCGGTCCAGTCGGCCATCGCCAGGGTCAGACCGATGGGCGTGTCGGCCAGCTCGCTGCGGAGGGCCTCGACCGAGCGGCGGTGGGCCACGACGAAGCGGTCGAGGACGTCGTCCGCCCGGGCCCGATCGGACACCCCGGGCGGGAACGCTCCGAGCATGTAGCCCATCACCCCGACGATGTTGGGCTCGTTGATCGTGCAGGCCCGGGCGATGCGGTCGGCCCCGAGGTGGGCCGCGGCCCGGGCGCAGAAGTCGGCGAAGAGGTCGACCGTCTGGTCGTCCTCCCAGCCGCCCCGGTCGGCGACCCACCGGGGCGTCGTGAAGTGGTGGAAGGTGACGACGGGGTCGAGGCCCCGGGCGATGAGGCCGTCGCACTGGCGGGCGTAGCGGTCGAGCGAGGCGGTGGACCAGACGTCCTCCTCGGGCTGGATCCGGCTCCACTCGAGGGAGAAGCGGTACGACCCGAGACCCATCTCGGCCACGACGTCGGCGTCGACCTCCCACCGGTGCCACGAGTCGCAGGCGTCGCCGCTGGGCTCCTTGCACACCGAGGCGGGGTCGTGCTCCCAGCGCCACCAGTCGTTGTTCCAGTTCCCGCCCTCGATCTGGTGCGAGGCGGTGGCGGTGCCCCACTGGAAGCCGGCGGGGAAGGCGAGCGAGGGGTCGGACATGGCGGGCGACTGTATGGCGTCGCCGCCTGCAAGGATGACCGCCGTGCAGCAGGAGGCCGTGGACGACCTGGTGACGGTGCTCGACCTGGAGCCGATCGAGGTCAACCTGTTCCGGGGGAGGAGCCCCGACGTCGACGTGCAGCGCGTCTTCGGCGGCCAGGTGGCCGGTCAGGCGCTGGTGGCCGCGGCCCGGACCGTCACCCCCGACCGCCACGTGCACTCGCTCCACGCCTACTTCCTGCGCCCGGGCGACCCGGCCGTGCCGATCCTCTACGAGGTCGATCGCATCCGCGACGGCCGGTCGTTCACCACCCGCCGGGTCGTCGCCGTCCAGCACGGCAAGCCGATCTTCAACCTGTCGGCCTCGTTCCACGTCGCCGAGGAGGGCTACGACCACTCGGCCCCGATGCCCACCGACGTGCCCGAGCCCGAGTCGCTGCCCGACTTCACCGCCCGGTGGGAGCCGATCATGGGCCAGACCGAGCAGGGGCGCGAGTGGCTGGCCCGGCCCCGGCCCATCGACATGCGCTACGTCGACGGCGTGCCCTCGGCCCGGCGCGAACCGCTGCCGCCCCGCAACCGGGTGTGGATGCGGGCCGACGGCCGGCTGCCGGACGACCCCGTGCTCCACACCTGCGTGGTGACGTACGCGTCGGACATGACGCTGCTGGACACGACGCTGTTCCCCCACGGGCGGTCGTTCGTCGAGAACGACGTGATGATGGCCAGCCTCGACCACGCCATGTGGTTCCACCGGCCCTTCCGGGCCGACGAGTGGCTGCTCTACGACCAGGACACGCCGTCGGCGTCGGGGGGTCGGGGCATCGCCCGGGGTCTCTTCTTCGGCGCCGACGGGAAGCTGGCGGCATCGGTGGTGCAGGAGGGCCTGATCCGGCCGCTCGAGGTGCCGTCCCGATGAGGCGCTTCCGCGCCAGGGTGGCGGTGATGGCCGTGGTCGTGCTCGCCGCCGGCGCCGCCGGGTGCGGGGCCGACGAGCAGCCGGAGGCCGGCGACCCGGTCGAGGGCCGCTCCCCCACCATGCCGACGCAGCCCGACGGCTCCACCACCACCGACCCCCCGACGTCGACCACCACCGAGGCCTCGACCACCTCCGACGCCGACGCTCCGGGCCCGCTGGGCGACGTGGCGGTCGAGCTCACGCCGATCGCGACCCTCGAGGCGCCGACGAAGCTGGTCGCCCGGCCCGGGTCCGACCTGCTCTTCGTGGCCGAGCAGGGCGGCCGGATCGTCACCGTCGACCCGGCGGCGGGCGAGGAGGCCGAGCCGGCGGTGGCGCTGGATCTCACCGAGGTGACCCGGTCCGGGGGCGAGCAGGGCGTGCTGGGACTCGCCTTCTCGCCCGACGGCAGCACGCTCTACGTCCACCACAGCGGGCTGAGCGGCGAGACCCGCATCGCCGCCTTCACCATGAGCGGCGACACGGCCGACGTCGCCTCGCGGGTCGACCTGCTGACCGTGGCCCAGCCCTACGCCAACCACAACGGCGGCGAGCTCCTCGTCGGCGACGACGGCCTGCTGTGGATCGGCCTCGGCGACGGGGGCTCGGCCGACGACCCCGAGCTGCGGGCCCAGGACCCCGACGACCTGCTGGGCAAGGTGCTCCGGATCGACCCGACCCAGCCCGGTGACGACCAGCCCTACGGGATCCCCGAGGACAACCCCTTCGCCGCCGGCGGGGGCCGGCCCGAGATCGTCATCATGGGCGCCCGCAACCCGTGGCGCATGCGGTTCGACCCGGACACCGGCGACCTGTGGATCGCCGACGTGGGCCAGGACATGCTCGAAGAGATCGACCGCCTGCCGGCCGGTGCCATCCTCGGCGCCAACCTCGGGTGGAGCCGGTTCGAGGGCTCGGAGGAGATCTTCCCGGACCGCGAGCTGGGCGACGGGACCCTGGTCGGGCCGGTGTTCGAGATGCAGCACACCGACGGCTGGTGCTCGGTGTCCGGTGGCGTGCTGTACCGCGGCGACGCCATCGCCGACCTCGACGGCGCCTACCTGTTCGGCGACTACTGCAAGCCGGGCCTGTCGGCCATCCGTCTCGACGGCGACACCGTCGGCGAGACGGCGGTGCTCGACGACGCCGTGTCGTCGGTGGTCTCGATCGACACCGATGCCGACGGCGAGGTCTACGTGCTCTCCCTCGACGGCGTCGTCGCCCGCCTCGACCCCGCCTGAGGATTCCCGCCCGGGCTCAGCCGACCGGGGTGGCGCCGACCAGGACCTCGGAGCCGAGGCGGTCGGGGCGGACCTCGATGCCGGTGCCGATGCGCTCGCGCAGACCCGGGACGTGGCTGATGACGCCGACCAGACGACCCCCGGCGCGCAGCCGGTCGAGCTCGTCGAGGGCCAGGTGCAGGGCGTCGGCGTCGAGGGTGCCGAAGCCCTCGTCGACGAACAGCACGCCCAGCTCGACCCCGCCCGAGCGCTCGCCCACCACGTCGGCCACGCCGAGGGCCAGGGCCAGCGAGGCCTGGAAGGTCTCGCCGCCCGAGAGGGTGGTGACCTCGCGCTCCTCGCCGCTGTGGGCGTCGAGCACCCGCAGGTCGAGCCCGGCCCGGGCGCCCCGGCTCGACTCGGTGTGGACCCGCAGCGAGTAGCGCCCGGCGCTCATGACGGCCAGGCGGTCGTTGGCCCGCTCGCAGATCGTCTCGAAGTGGGCGGCGAGGACCCAGCGCTGGAGCGACACCCGGTCGCCGCCCCGGCCGACGCAGACCTCGGCCAGCCGCCGCCGGACCTCGTGCTCGGCCACGGCCACCGCCAGGTGGGCGGCCTCGTCGCGGTGGGCGGCCTCGGCCTCGGCGACGGTGGCCGCCGCCGACCCCACCCGCGCCGCCGCCTCGACCAGGGCGCGGTGGGTCGCGACGGCCTCGTTG